>DASPOZ010000068.1:0-12201 GCA_035625755.1 Candidatus Sulfotelmatobacter sp. | reverse complement strand
CCGGCGGCCGGACGCGGGCACGCGAGAGACGGTGCGCGTGCGGGTGTTGACGGGGGAGGCGCTGCGGCTCCCGGCCCCGGCGGCCGGCCGCCGCGTGCGCGCCATCGGCCTGCTGCCGGACCAGATCGTCACCGAGGCCCTGGCCGTGGACCCGGCCCTGCGGGACGGGCAGGTGGTGGCCGACCCGGGGCGAGACCTGCTGAAGCTGGCGGTGGTGGAGCGGCACGGGAAGGGAGGCGGCATCGGCCTCGGGCTGGTGCGGGGCCTCGGCCTGCGGGCCGGGGCGCTGGCGTCGTCCGTGGCCCACGACTCGCACAACCTGATCGCCGCCGGGGTGGAGGACCGGGACCTCCTGGCCGCCCTGGCGGCCGTGCGGGCCGCCGGGGGCGGCCTGGCGGTGGCCGCGGGCGGGCGGGCGGTGGCCACGCTGGCGCTGCCCGTGGCCGGCCTCATGAGCGCCGAGCCGGCGGCGGCCGTGGCCGAGGGGCTGGCCCGCGTGACGGCGGACGCCCGGGAGCTGGGGGCGCTCCCCGCGCACCCGTTCATGGCCCTCTCGTTCCTGGCCCTGCCCGTGATCCCGGCCCTCCGCCTCACGGACCGCGGACTGGTGGACGTGGCGGGCCAGCGCATCGTCCCCTTGGAGCTGCCATGACAGGCTGCTGAAAAAGGCCCATCTGCGGCGTTGGCGCCCTCGGGCGCTCGCTGCGGCGTACGCGGACTACGCCTCACTCGGCCCATCGCGCGCCGCCTTGCACCTGGACCTTTTTGAGCAGCCTGCCCGAACCTGGAGTTTTCTGCAGTCTGCAGGAGCTACGATGATCGCGTCGACATTGCCGGTGCAGCAGGAGGCGTTCGTGCGGCAGGCGATGTTCGCGGAGCCCCTCCCGGGGGGGCGCGTGCGCTGCCACCTGTGCGCCTTCCGCTGCCGCATCGAGCCCGGGCGCCGGGGGATCTGCGGGGTGCGCGAGAACCGGGACGGCGCCCTTTGCACCCTGGTGTACGGCCGCGCCGTGGCCGACGAGATCGATCCCATCGAGAAGAAGCCGTTCCACCACTTCCTGCCCGGCACCACCGCCTACTCCATCGCCACGGTGGGCTGCAACTTCCGCTGCCTGCACTGCCAGAATCACGCCATCGCCCTCTTCCCCCGCGAGCACGGCGGCCGGCTGATGGGGCGGGCGCTGTCGCCCGAGGAGGTCGTGCTCCTGGCGCGCCGCAACGGGTGCCGCAGCGTGGCCTACACCTACACCGAGCCGACGGTCTTTTTCGAGTACGCCCAGCGCACGGCGGCCCTGGCCGCGGCGGCCGGCCTGCGGAACGTGTTCGTGACCAACGGGACCGCCACCCCCGAGGCCCTTCAAGCCCTGGCGCCCGTGCTGCACGGGGCCAACATCGACCTGAAGAGTTTCAGCGACCGGTTCTACCGCCGCATCTGCGGGGGGGCCCGCCTGCACTGGGTGCTGGATGCCATCGGCCTCCACCGGCGCCTGGGCATATGGGTGGAGGTGACGACCCTGGTGATCCCGGGCGGGAACGATTCCGAGGCGGAACTGCGGGACATCGCCCGGTTCCTGGCCGGCGTGGACCGGAACATCCCGTGGCACGTCAGCCGCTTCTTCCCGGCTCACCGGATGGCGGAGGTGCCGCCCACGCCACTGGCGACCCTGGAAAGGGCGCGGGAGCTCGGGCTGGAGGCGGGCCTCCGGCATGTCTACCTGGGGAACCTCCGGCCCGGGGAAGCGGGCGAGGACACGGTGTGCCCCGGCTGCGCCGTAGCGGTGATCCGCCGCCGTGGGCACCATGTGCTGGCCAACACGCTGCGCGAGGGGGCATGCCCCCACTGCGGCCAGGCCATCGCCGGCGTGTGGAGCTAGCGGCTTGAGTCAGTAGTCCGTGGACGGCTACGGGACCGGTCGGGTGGAAATGTGGGGTGTGGTCGCGGTCGCGACGATGCTGGCGCTTCGGGGCGCCGCAATGACCGGGCCCTCCGGCGTCCCCGCAAAAACACAAAGGGACCGGACGCTACCGCCCGGTCCCCTTGTGGCATTTGTAAGGGGCCCGCTTCGCTTTGCCTTGCGCCTTTCGGCGTGGGGCGTTCAGTCGCCCCGCCTGCAGCGGCCCCTTACTAAAAAGTCGGTAAACCAGGTTACCCCCTTCAGAACAGGCCGCGAACCGAACGCTCCGAGCGATCCCTGTCGAGGCAACCGCCCGTTCTTGCCCGCCCTGCCCGGTTTACCGATGGTGAACCGAGGGGGCCTTCCGACCTTTCCGACGCCATAGAACCCTGTGGTGCCTGTCTTACACACCCGGGCCGGCGCCCCCTCGGATGCTCTTCCCACCCCACAATGTGGGTCGGGCTCCCGAACCCGTCAAGGGGATTTCGCCCGCGTGCGGGCCGTAAGCAAGTTGGGAGAAAGGCGCGATGGCCGAGGGGCGGACGCGGAGCCCGCGGCGCGGCCCTCCGGCGTTTGGGCGAGGGCCCGGCGCCCCGGCTTCGCGCGGGGGCTCACACGGGTCCCCCACATGCATCCCGGCGGCAGGCCTGTCCCACCATGTCGTCCCCTTCCTTTCAAAGAGTTAGGGGAGGCCGCGCCCCACGTGTGGGGCGATTCCGCCCCGACATCCGGTCCCCAGGCGGCCAGCGGGGCATTCGCCCACGGGTTGGGCTCTTCTGGTTGTGTTATTTTCCAAGCAGTTACGAGCCTCGAAGGCTGCGTCGGGTTGTCCGTATTTGTATGACAGCCGTGGCACCCCCATTGCTCCACATGCAATAGGCCCGGCGGCCCCGTTTGCCCCCGGCGGCCGGCCGAAATGGGAGGCGGGTATGTACCGGATCGCGACGCGGGAACGACTCACGCCGAACACGTTCCTCTGGGAGCTCGAGGCGCCCGACGTGGCGCGCGCCGCGCGCGCGGGCCACTTCATCATCGTGCGCATCCACGAGGGCAGCGAGCGGATCCCCCTCACCGTGGCGGACACGGATCCGGCCGCCGGCACCCTCACCGTCGTGGTCCAGGCGGTGGGCAAGTCCACCAACGAGATGATGGCCTTGTCGGAGGGGGCCTCGGTACTGGATGTCATCGGGCCCCTGGGAGAGGCCAGTCACATCGAGCGCCGGTCCAAGGTCGTCCTGGTCGGCGGCGGCCTGGGCGTGGCCCCCATCTATCCGCAGGCCAAGACCCATCGGGCCGCCGGGAGCTTCACCATCTCCATCCTCGGCTTCCGGACCCGCGAGTTGGTGTTCTGGGAGGACCGCTTCCGGCGCGTCTGCGACGAGGTGATCATCGCCACGGACGACGGGACCTACGGGGTGCGCGGGCTGGTGAGCGAGGCCCTGCGGCAGGTGCTGGCCCGTACCCCGGACGTGGAGGAGGTGATGGCCGTCGGGCCCCTTCGCATGATGCAGGCCTGCTGCGAGGTGACTCGGCCCTCAGGGATCCGCACCCTGGTGAGCCTCAACTCCATCATGGTGGACGGCACGGGGATGTGCGGGGGCTGCCGCGTGACGGTGGGCGGCCGCAGCCGCTTCGCCTGCGTGGACGGCCCGGACTTCGACGGCCACCAGGTGGACTTCGACGAGCTGCTGCGCCGCGAGAAGCGTTTCGCCCGGGAGGAGGCGGAGGCGATGACCCGATACCAGGAGGCCTGCAAGGTGGGCCTTTCCACGGGCTAGGCCATGGCGGGCAAGTCGCTGCACAGCATCCCCAAGGGCCGCACGCCCATGCCCGAGCAGCCGCCCGAGCAGCGGCGCCGGAACTTCGAAGAGGTGGCCCTGGGCTATCCCGGGGAGGACGCGCGGCGCGAGGCCTCCCGCTGTCTCGAGTGCAAGAAGGCGCGCTGCGTGCCCGGCTGCCCGGTGGGGATCGACATCCCGGCCTTCATCCGGGCCATCGACCGCGGGGACCTGCGGAAGGCCTACGAGATCCTGCTGCGGGACAACCCGCTGCCGGCGGTGTGCGGCCGCGTCTGCCCGCAGGAGACCCAGTGCGAGGCGCCCTGCATCGTGGGGATCAAGGACGAGCCGGTCTCCATCGGGCGGCTGGAACGCTTCGTGGCCGACTACGCCATGGAGCACTTCGAGCCGGAGATGGCGCCCCCGCCGCCCAGCGGGCGGCGCGTCGCCATCGTCGGCTCGGGTCCGGCGGGTCTGGCCTGCGCGGCGGACCTGGCGCGGGCCGGGGTGGCCGTGACCATCTACGAGGCCCTGCACGTCCCCGGGGGGGTGCTGCGTTACGGGATCCCGCCCTTCCGCCTGCCCACGGCCATCGTGGAGCGGGAGATCAAGAACCTGCAGCGCCTGGGCGTCACCATCGTCTGCAACGCCGTCATCGGCAAGCTCTTCACGGTGGAGCAGCTGCGGGCGGAGAAGGGCTTCGACGCGGTCTTCATCGGGATCGGCGCCGGCACGCCCAAATTCATGGGCATCCCCGGCGAGGGGCTGAACGGGGTGTTCTCGGCCAACGAGTTCCTCACCCGGGTGAACCTGATGCAGGGGTACCGGTTCCCCGAGGTGGACACGCCGGTGGGGATGGGGCGGCGCGTGGCCGTCATCGGGGCGGGCAACACGGCCATGGACGCGGCCCGCGTGGCGCTGCGCATGGGCGCCGAGGTGGCCGTGGTGTACCGGCGGACGGAGCGGGAGGCGCCGGCCCGGCGCGAGGAACTGCACCACGCCATGGAGGAGGGTGTACGGTTCCTCTGGCTCACCGCGCCGGTCCGGCTCCTGGGGAACGCGGACGGGTGGATGGTGGGGATGGAGTGCGTGCGCATGGAGCTGGGGGATGCGGACGCCTCGGGCCGCCGGGCGCCGGTGGAGATCCCGGGGAGCAACTTCATGCTGGACGTGGATACGGCGATCTACGCCCTGGGCACGAACGCCAACCCCATCATCGCCCGCACCACCCCGGGCCTGAAGACGAACAAGTGGGGGTACATCCAGATCGACGAGCGGACCGGGATGACCGCGGTGCCGGGCGTATTCGCCGGCGGCGACATCGTAACGGGGGCCGCCACGGTGATCCTGGCCCTGGGGGCGGGGCGCCGGGCGGCCCGCGGCATCCTGGAGTACCTCGGCACGTCCGCCGGGGGGCAGGGCGTGGGGGCTACGGCCCAGGAGACCTCCGGGGCCGGGCGCGCGAGCGACGCCGGAAACCCGTCCGCCCTCGCGGGCGGGTTGGTCCGGGACCTGGTGGCCGCGAAGCCCTCGGCCCTCGGCGGTCAGCCCTCGGCGTGACCGTCGGCCCGGGCGGACGGCACAGGGAACGACGATGAAAGAGCCGGAGCGTTTCTCCCTCCTCTGGTTCGTGGGGGCCATCCTGGTGCTCGTGATCATCCAGGTCCTCGGCTCGCACGAGGGGGCGGGGGGGATCCCCTACAGCGAGTTCAAGCGGCTGCTGGCCGAGGGCCGCGTGGCCGAGGTGACCATCGACGCCAGCGTGATCCGCGGCACCCTGAAGGACGAGCCGGGCGCCAAGGCCCCCGCGAAGACCTTCACCACCGCCCGGGTGGATGACCCCGGGCTGATCCGGGATCTGGAGGGGCGGGGCGTCACCTTCCGCGGCACCGGGCAGCCGGCCTGGCTGCGGGACCTGCTGCTGGTCTGGGTCCTGCCCATCCTGGGGGTGGTGGTCCTCTACCGCCTGTTGACGCGGCGGATGGGAGGGCCCGGCATGGAGGCCCTCAACCTGGGCAAGCGGCGGGGGCGCATCTACGCCGCGCACGAGGTGAAGGTCACCTTCGAAGACGTGGCCGGCGTGGACGAGGCCAAAGAGGAGCTGGGCGAGGTCGTGGAGTTCCTCCAGCACCCCGCCAAGTTCCAGCGCCTGGGGGGCAAGATCCCCAAGGGCGTGCTGCTGGTCGGCCCGCCCGGCACGGGCAAGACGCTCCTGGCCAAGGCCGTGGCGGGGGAGGCCGGCGTGCCCTTCTTCAGCATGTCCGGATCGGAGTTCGTGGAGATGTTCGTGGGCGTGGGCGCGGCCCGCGTGCGGGACCTCTTCAGCCAGGCGCAGGAGAAGGCCCCCTGCATCATCTTCATCGACGAGCTGGATGCCCTGGGCAAGAGCCGGGGGGCCAATCCCCTCACCAGCCACGACGAGCGCGAGCAGACCCTGAACCAGCTCCTGGCCGAGATGGACGGCTTCGACACGCAGAAGGGCGTGATCATCATGGCGGCCACCAACCGCCCCGAGATCCTGGACCCGGCCCTCCTGCGCCCCGGCCGCTTCGACCGCCACGTGCTGGTGGACCGGCCGGACATCCGCGGGCGCGAGGCCATCCTGCGCATCCACGCCCGGGGGGTGCGCCTGGCCCCCGAGGTGGACCTGCGCCTGCTGGCGGCGCGCACGCCCGGCTTCGTGGGGGCGGATTTGGCCAACGTCGTGAACGAGGCCGCCCTCCTGGCCGCCCGGCGCGAGAAGAGCGCCGTGGGCATGGCGGAGCTGGAGGAGGCCATCGACCGGGTGGTGGCCGGGCTCGAGAAGAAGGCGCGGGTGATGAGCCCCCACGAGCGCGAGATCATCGCCCACCATGAGGCGGGCCACGCCCTGGTGGCCGAGAGCCTGCCCATGGCCGATCCCGTGCACCGCGTCTCCATCATCCCGCGCGGCATCGCCGGCCTCGGGTACACCATGCAGCGGCCCACCGAGGACCGCTTCCTGCTCACCCGCGCCGAGCTCCTGGACCGCCTGGCGGTCCTCCTGGGCGGGCGGGCCGCCGAGGAGCTGGTCTTCGGGGACGTCTCCACGGGCGCCCAGAACGACCTGGTGCGAGCTACCGAGCTGGCGCGGAGCATGATCACCGAGTACGGGATGAGCGCCACGCTGGGGCCCGTGGCGTTGGAACGGGAGCGCCGCCCCCTGTTCCTGCCCAACGGCTTCGGCCACGGCCGCGACTACGCCGAGCGAACCGCAGAGGCGGTGGACGAGGAGGTGCGGCGGATCCTGGACGAGCAGCACGAACGGGTGCTGGGGATCCTCACCCGGCGGCGGGGGGCGCTGGAGCGACTGGGCAAGGTCCTCCTGGAGCGGGAGATCCTGGAGGGGGACGAGCTCCGGGCCCTCCTGGCGGCGGCGGAGGCCGGCGCCGACCCGGTGGCGCAGGCCGCTTGACGGAGGACTGAGGACTGAGGCACGAGGACTGAGCGGCCTGTTTCCCTCAGTCCTCAGTCCTCGGTCCTGAACGATGGTGCAGTATGGTCCGTCAAATGAAGAAGCGAGGGTGGAGGGATGAGGACGCGGTGGAGCGGGCGGAGTTCGTGGGACGCACGGTGAACGAAATGTGCGAGCTCCTCCGGACCGGGGCGGCCTATCCGGAGCTCTCGGAACGGATCGAGCGGGCCCGGGGGGCCCTGGAGAGCCTCCGGGTCACGCTCTGGCAGCGGGAGCTGGCGCGCACCGTGGGCACCCGCGGGCACCGGGCCGCCTGACCGCCAAGACCGTTCGGTCGTTCGGTGGTTCGGTAGTTCGGGTGTTCCTAGCTGCCGAGCCTCGGGCCCCAGGGCCGCTTCTGGGGGATGGTGAACCACCGAACCACCGAACGGCCGAACCACCGAACGCATTTCGAGGCAATGTATGAGTGAGCTGCTGCAGCAGTTCTTCCGGCCGCGGGGCATCGCCGTGGTGGGGGCGTCCCGCGAGGAAGGCAAGGTCGGCTTCAGCGTTTTGGACAACCTGGTGAAATCCGGCTTCGCCGGGGGCCTCTACCCGGTGAATCCCAAGACCAGGGAGATCCTGGGGCTCCCCTGCGTGCCCGAGGTGGCGGCCATCGCCGGCCCCGTGGACCTGGCGGTCATCATCGTCCCGCCCCCGGCCGTGGCCCCCGCCGTGGAGGCCTGCGCCGCCCGCGGGATCCACGCCGCCGTGGTCATCTCGGCCGGCTTCAAAGAGGTCGGCGGCGAGGGGCCGCAGTTGGAGCGGGACCTGCGGGCGCGCGCGCGCGCCGCCGGCGTGCGGCTGGTGGGGCCCAACTGCCTCGGCATCCTGGACACGGCCTCCCGGGTCAACGCCACCTTCGCGGCCGGCATGCCCCCCCGCGGCGCCATCGCGTTCTTCTCCCAGTCGGGGGCCCTCTGCACGGCCATCCTGGACTGGGCCATGGGCAACGAGGTGGGCTTCTCCAAGTTCATCAGCCTCGGCAACAAGGCCGACCTCACCGAGGTGGAATGGCTGGAGGCCCTGGCGGAGGACCCCGAGACGCGGGTCATCCTCGGCTACATCGAAGGCGTGGAGGACGGGGCCCGGTTCCTGGAGGCGGCGCGCCGGGCCACCGCGGTGAAGCCGGTGATCATGATGAAGTCGGGCGGCACCGCCGCGGGGGCCCGGGCCGCCTCGTCGCACACCGGGACGCTGGCGGGGACGGACCGCGCCTACGAGGCGGCCTTCCGCCAGGCCGGCATCCTGCGGGCCCGCACCTCCCAATCGCTGTTCGACCTGGCGCGGGCCTTCGCCACGCAACCGCTGCCCCGGGGCCCGCGGCTGGGGATCCTCACCAACGCCGGCGGCCCGGGCATCATCGCCGCGGACGCCACCGAACGGTCCAGGGCGACCATGGCCTCGCTGGCGCCCGAGACGGTGGCGCGCCTGCGCGAGGCCCTGCCGCCCACGGCGGCCGTGTACAACCCGGTGGACGTCATCGGGGACGCCCGGGAGGACCGGTACCGGGCCGGCCTGGATCTGCTGGCGGCCGATCCGAACGTGGATGGGGTGCTGGCCCTCTCCACCCCGCAGGCGATGACGGACATGGCGGGGTTCGCCGAGGTGGTCGCCGACGTGGCGGAGAAGGCCGGCAAGCCGGTGCTGGCCGCCTTCATGGGCGAGGCCCACCTGGCGGGGGCCCTGAAGATTTTCCGCACCCGCGGCATCCCGAGCTATCCTTTCCCCGAGCAGGCGGTGCGCGCCTTCGAGGCCATGGCCGACCGGGCCGCATTCCTGGCGCGCACCGTGGCGCCGCCCCGCGCCTTCGCCGTGGACGCGGAGCGGGCGCGGGCCGCGCTGGCCGCCGCCCGCGCCGCCGGGCGCGCCACCCTGGCGGACACCGAGGCGCGGGGCGTGATGGAGGCCTACGGCTTCGCCACGCCGCAGAGCGTGCTGGCCCGGGATTCCTACGAGGCGGCCCAGGCGGCGGATGCCATGGGGTATCCGGTGGTCCTGAAGATCGCCTCGCCGGACATCCTGCACAAGACGGACGTGGGCGGCGTCCGCGCGGGACTGCGGGACGCCGGCCAGGTGGCCCTGGCCTTCGGCCAGATCGTGGCCAACGCGCGCCGGTTCATGCCGCAGGCCCAGATCCACGGCGTCCTCGTGCAGGCGATGGTCACGGGGGCGCGCGAGGTGATCCTGGGGCTGAGCCGCGACCCCCACTTCGGTGCCCTGCTGATGTTCGGCCTGGGCGGGATCTACGTGGAGGTCCTGAAGGACGTGGCCTTCCGCGTCGCGCCCATCGGGCCGGACGACGCCCGGGAGATGATCGGCGAGATCCGCACCGCCGGGCTCCTGAAGGGGGCGCGCGGGGAGCCGCCGGCCGACGTGGACGCCATCGTGGACGGCCTGCTGCGGCTCTCGCAGTTGGTGACCGATTTCCCCGAGATCCATGAGCTGGACATCAACCCGTTGATGGTCCGTCCCGCCGGCCAGGGGGCGGTGGCCATCGATGCCCGCATCGGCCTGCGCCCCACCGCGGCGGAGGCCTGACCAATGCGGAACGCGGAATGCGGAATGCGGAATGGGAAGGCCGGGGTGCCCCTGGCATTCCGCAATGGATGGAGAGGACGATGAAGGCGCTGTACATCGGGTCGACGGCCGGGAACTCGGGCAAGAGCATGATCACCATGGGGCTGGGACTGCACCTGCGGGACCAGGGCCGGAAGGTGGGCTACCTGAAGCCGGTGGGCCGTTCCCCGGTGGCCCAGCAGGGCCGCCTCACCGACGGCGACGCCGAGTTCATGAAGCAGGTCCTGGGCCTGGATGACCCCTTGGACGACATCTGCCCCGTCATCGTGACCCAGGACCTGCTGACCCAGGGTCTGCGCGGGGACCTGCCCGACTTCCTGCCCCGCGTCCAAGAGGCCTTCGGGCGCGTGGGGCAGGGCAAGGACGCCGTGCTGGTGGGCGGGGCCGGCAGCATCACCGAGGGCATGTTCCTGGGCCTGGCCGGCCTGCGCTTGGTGAAGGCCCTGAACCTGCCCGTCCTCCTCATCGATCCGTACCAGACCGAGGTCTGCGTGGACTGCATCCTGGCGGCCCGGGAGGCCCTGGGCGAGCGCCTGCTGGGGGTGGTGCTGAACCGGGTGACGCCCGCCAGCCTGGCCGAGGTGGTCGGGGCCGCGGTCCCCTTCCTCCAGCGGCGGGGCATCCCGGTGCTGGGCACGATCCCGCACGACCGCCTGCTGGACGCCATCACCGTGCGGCAGCTCCACGGCGTGCTGGGCGGCCGGGTGCTGTGCGCGGAGGACCGGCTGGACGAGTTCGTGGAACGGTTCAGCGTGGGCGCCATGGACGTGGAGGCGGCCTTCTCCTACTTCTGGAAGCAGCCCAACAAGGCCGTGATCACGGGGGGCCACCGGTCCGACATCCTGATGGCCGCCCTGGAGACGTCCACGCGGTGCCTGGTGCTCACCGGGGGCCAGGAGCCCAATGAGCTGATCGTGACCCGCGCCCTGGAGCGGGGGATCCCCATCCTGGTCGTTCCCCAGGATACGCTGGCCACGGTGGAACGGCTGGAGGGGATCCTGGGCCGCATCCGGATCCGCGAGGAGCGGAAGGTGGCCCGCGCCCGCCAGCTCATCGACGCCCACCTGGACTACGCGGCGCTGGAGGCCCGCTGGGCGGCCTTCGCGGCGCGCCGGGCCGCGTGAGGGCGGGGCGCCGGGGCGCGGCAGGAATCCGGCAGGCGATGGCGGGGGGGCCGCGTCATTGACGCGCCTCCCAGGCCCTTCCATAATAGCCCCGTCTGCGGCTCGGGTCCGCCGGTGGACGCGCCGCAGGCGATCAGGGGTCGGACCGTGCGCATCCGGCATCGCCTCATCTTCGCCTTCGCCCTGCTGCTCCTTCCGCTGTTCCTGCTGGACGTGTACGACCTCGCCCGGGAATACCGGGAGCGGCGCGCGGACATCCTGCGTGGCCACCGCGAGACGGCCGAGGCCGTGGCCGCCAGCGTGGAGGTGCTGCTCCAGGGTCTGGTGGACCGGGCCCGGATCGTCACCGAGGCGGCCGCCGGCGGCGGGCGGCCCGAGGCGGAGATCCGGGGCCTCTTCACGGAGCTGCGGAGGTGGGGCCCGCATATCGTCACCATGGGCTGGGCCGCTCCGGACGGGCGCATCCTGTACACCGATCCCCCGGAGCTCCTCCGGCCGGGCGTGAGTGTGGCCGACCGGCCGTACTTCCAGGCACTGGCCGCCGGGCAGGGATGGGTCTTGGGGGACCTGGTCCAAGGCCGCCTGGAGGACCGCCCCGTTTTCATCGTGGCGGCCGCCGCCCGGGCCGGGGACGGGGCCCTGCGGGGCGCTATCCTCATCGGGGTCCGGCCGGAGATCTTCGAGCGGATCCTGGGGCGCGTGGGGGGGCCCGGGCCGCGGGGCGCGGTGGCCATCGTGGATCGCAGCGGCCGGGCCGTCTTCGTGAGCGGGCAGCCGGCCCTCCGCTGGGAGCAGCGGGACTGGTCGCGGACGCCGTCCATCCAGGAGGCCCTCCGCGGAAACGTCGTGGTGGCCGAGGAGATCCCCTCCGCCACCGATGGCCGGGCGCGCCTCGGGGCCCGCGTACCGATCCGCCTGGTGGGATGGGTGGCCAGCGTGACGAGCCCCGTGGATGAAGCCATGGCCCCCGTGCGCCGCGCGGCCTGGGGGCGGGCCGGGCTGCTGGTGGGCATCAGCCTCCTGTCCGTGGCGGCGGCCGTGCTCCTGGGCCGCGGGCTCAGCGGCCCCCTGGAGGCCCTCCGCGCGGAAGTTCGGGCCGTGGCCGGCGGGGACCTCACGCGAAGGGTGACGCTGTCGGGGCGGGACGAGGTGGCCGAGCTGGGGCGCAGCTTCAACGACATGGCCGCCCGCCTGGACCAATCCTGGCAGGCCGCCCAGGCCCAGAGCCGGGAGGTGGCGGAGAAGGCGGCCCGCCTGGAGGCGCTCTCGCACCTCTCCCGCCTCCTCTTGTCCACGCGGGATCCCGATCGCGTCTTCGACTACGTGGTGACGTCTGCGGCCCGCCTGCTGGA
>DASPOZ010000067.1:0-5891 GCA_035625755.1 Candidatus Sulfotelmatobacter sp. | reverse complement strand
GTTCGGCCACGAGAAGGGGGCCTTCACCGGGGCCACGGCGACTCGGAAGGGCAAGGTGGAAATGGCCCAGGGCGGCAGCCTCTTCTTGGACGAGATCGGGGACATCAGCCCCAAGCTCCAGCTCGACCTCCTGCGCGTCCTGGAGCAGCACGAGTTCCGGCGGGTGGGCGGGACCGAGCTGATCCGGATGGACGTTCGCGTCATCGCCGCCACCAACCGCGACCTCCGGCAGGCCGTGGCCGAGGGGCACTTCCGCGAAGACCTGTTCTACCGCCTGAACGTGATCCCCATCATCCTGCCGCCCCTGCGTGACCGGACGGAGGATATCCCTCTCCTGGTGGAGCACTTCCTGGAGCAGCTCCGGGCGGAGACGGGGAAGGCGGTGGAGGGCGTGACCCGCGATGCCCTGGGCGCACTGATGGCCCGGCCGTGGCCCGGGAACGTGCGGGAACTGCGCAACGTCCTCGAGCGGGGGGTCGTGCTGGCTCGGGGTCCCTACATCACCGCCGCCGACCTGGAGCTGCTGGCCGCCCCCGGCGCCCCGGGGGAAGAGCCCGTGTCTCTTCGGGAGGCGGAACGGCGGCACATCGAAACGGTCCTGGCGCGCTGCGGCGGGAACGTCACGCGGGCCGCGCGGGCGTTGGGCATCGATCGGGTGACGCTGCACCGGAAGATCGAGAAGTACGGGATCCGCCCCGCCGCCGCGTCATAGAATTCCGCCACAGTCCACGAATTTCGCCACACACGCACCCCCGCGAAAATCCGGCCGTTGCAGGCTTCATCGAACCCGCCGCTGCATCCTGCAACACGTTCGGTTCCCTCTCGCGCCCGCCCCTTTCGCGTGTCCTTCCGAGCCGCGCGTTGTTGCGGGGTTAGCAGGCCGCTTTTCCCCGCCTTCCCGGGCATGCCTGGCACGCATCGTGGAAATAGCGGGTGGGATTCCGGCGAGAAGGAGGGCCACGATGCGCTGTCCATTTTACGAAGAGATCGTGGTTGCATACTGCCGGGCCACCCCCATGAAGAAGATGCTCCCGGCTGGGCGCCTGCTGCCGACCAGCCCATGCATCCTTGAGGGGTTTGCGGTCTGCCCGTTCTATCGGGAGGTCATGGCTCGGCTCGCCGGCGAGGAGGCGCCCGAGAAGGCCGCCGCCACGTCGCACAGTCCCAGGGAGGGGGGATCGCCATGTTGATCGTGCTCGTGCTCGTGATGATCGCCCTCGGCCTGCTGGCCCTGGGGGCTCTCGTGTATGCGGGGGGCAAGGGATTCCGCTGGGTGGGGAGGCGCATGATGGGGCTGGAGCAGGTGGACGGGTTTGAGCTCCGGGCCGATGCCCACTACCATCCGGGCCATACCTGGGCTGTCGCCCGGCCCGACGGGAGCGTGCGCGTCGGGCTGGATGACTTCGCCCGCCGCCTGCTGGGCCATGTGGACGCCGTGCGGCTGCCGGCCCGTGGGAGTGTCCTGCGGGCGGGCGTTCCGGCCCTGGAGGTGGACTGCTGGGGCAAGCGGGCGCGCCTCCTCTCCCCGGTGAGCGGGGTGGTGACGTCGGTGAACCAGAGGCTGGCCGAGGACGGGTCGCCCGTCAGCCGGGAGCCGTACGGCCGCGGATGGCTCTTCGCCGTCGCCCCGGCGGATGCCGGGTTCCGCGCACTGCCCACCGGTACCACCGCCCGGCGCTGGCTGGCCGAGGAAGCAGACCGCCTGCGCCGCTTCTTCGCGGCGGACCTCGGCTTCACGGCGGCGGACGGCGGCGAGCTGGTGGCGCAGCCTCCGGCCACGCTGGACGCCGGCCAGTGGGCAACGCTGACCCGGAAGTTCTTCGGGACCGACTGAGGTGAGCCGGCGGCTGGCCGTTCCGGCATCTCTGCCGCTCGGTTGATGGAGGAGAAGGGCGATGCGGCGCTATCCGGCGGGGACGCACGTGCGGGGCGGGCTCTACCTGAATCCGCTAACGGGGCAGGTGGCGGTCGTCCCGCGGCAGGGGGGGACGCTCCGGGGGACGGAGGGCTTTTTCGTGCGGCTCCCGGCTCCGCCGGCCCTCGGGCTCCTGCTGGCGCCGCTGGCGGGGGCCGTGTTCGTGATCTTCCTGCCGTTGATCGGCCTGGGCCTGATGGTGGGGTTGCTCTGTCGAAGGGTCTGGGCCGCCACGGGCATGGGCGGGGCCTTGAGCGCGCTCTTCGCTCGCGCCCACGGCCGCCCCGGCTGGGCCTTCCTGCACGGGGGCCGGCCGGACCCCGCGGCCGGGGCGCCCGGAGACCGGGCCGAGAGACCCGCCGGCACTCAGCAAGCGGCAAAGGAGACCAAGTGATGGTTGCCCTCTTCGTTGTGGTGACGATCGCGGCCTTGCTCCTGTTCGACTGGGCCTTCGTGCAGCGGTGGGCGGGGCGGGGCGCGCCGGCGGTGGCCGGCCCGTCTCCCGCCGGCGCGCCGGTGCCGGCCGAGCCCGGTCCTCCCCTCACCTCGCTTCGCCCCGGCCAATTCGGCCTGCCCATGGGGCTCTTCTTCCATCGCGGGCACGCGTGGCTCGGCCTGCTGCGCAGCGGCCAGGTGAAGGTAGGCCTGGACGACTTCCTGCACCGCCTGCTCGGCCGCGTGGATCTCGTGGCCCTGCCGCCGGTCGGCAAGGCCGTGGCCCGGGGTGAGCCCCTTGCCACCGTGCGGCAGGGCGGGCGGACCCTGGCGCTCCGCTCGCCGGTGGACGGCACGGTGGTGGCCATCAATGCCCTGTGGGGGACGGATCCCGCCCGGGCCTGGGGCGACCCCTACGGCGAGGGGTGGATGGTGAAGATGATCCCGACGAACCTGGCCCGCACGCTCCGGGAGCTCAAGATCGCCGAGCCCGCGGTCTGGTGGCTTCAGGAGGAGGTCCGCCGGTTCCGCGACTTCGCCACGCGGTGCATCGCCCCCGACCCGGAACTGGGGCCCCGCCTGGCCGACGGCGGATTGCCGACGGAGGGGGTCTTGCAGCATGTAGACGATCCCACGTGGACCCGCTTCCAGGCCGAGTTCCTGGCGGGTTGAGCGGAGGCAGAGGCCATGGCCAAGGCGATGCTCATCGACTACACGCGCTGCATCGGCTGCCAGCAGTGCGTTGCGGCCTGCAAGACGAAGAACGGCCTGCTTCCCATGGAGCCGGCCGAGGAACCATCGGCCAAGAGCTACACGGGCGTGAAGCAGCGCAACGGCCTCTTCGTCAGCCGGCTGTGCATGCACTGCCAGGACCCCACCTGCGCGTCGGTGTGTCCGGTGGGGGCGTTCCGGAAGACCGCCGCAGGACCGGTGGTGTACGCCAAAGAGAAGTGCATCGGCTGTCGCTATTGCATCCTGGCCTGCCCCTTCGACGTCCCCAAGTACGAATGGGAGAGCCGGGCGCCGAAGGTGACCAAGTGCACCCTCTGCGCGGACCTGGTGGCCGCCGGCCAGCAACCCGCCTGCGTGCAGGCCTGCCCCGTGGGTGCGCGGATCTTCGGCGACCGGGAGACCCTGCTGGCGGAGGCGCGGGGGCGGATCCAGGCGAACGGCAAGAAGTACGTGGACCAGGTATTCGGGGCGGACGAGGTGGGCGGCACGTCGGTCCTCCTCCTCTCTAGCGTCCCCTTCCGCACCCTGGGGTTCCGCGAGAACCTGGGCCGCCAGCCGCTGCCGCTGCTCACCTGGCGGGCCCTCTCCGAGATCCCCACCGTCGTCACGGCGGGGGGTGCCATGCTGTTCGGCATCTGGTGGATTACGAACCGGCGCACCATGGTGGCCGAGGAACGGGCGCGGGAAGAGGCCGCCCGCCGGGCCGCCGTGGCCCCGGAGAAGGAAGAAGACGAGGAGGAGTAGGTTCCACGGCCCCCGCGGGTCCCTGACCCGCGCGAGGCAGGGAGACGATCATGCGGGAGGCTGCGCCATCGCGGTTCGGGTTCTGGAAGGGCGTGCTGGGGGCGGCCCTGGCGATGCTGGCCGCCGTGGCCGTGATGCGGTACACACGGGGCCTGGGTGCCGTCACCAATCTGAGCGACCGGTACCCCTGGGGCCTGTGGATCGGATTCGACATCCTGTGCGGGGTGGGGCTGGCCGCGGGCGGGTTCGCCATCACGGCCACCGTCCACCTGTTCCACCTGCGTCGGTTCGAGCCCATCGTGCGGCCCACCGTGCTGACGGCCTTCCTGGGCTATCTGCTGGTCATCGTGGGGCTCCTCTTCGACCTGGGGCAGCCCTGGCGGATCTGGCACGCCCTGGTGATGTGGAACCCGCACTCGGTCATGTTCGAGGTGGCCTGGTGCGTGATGCTGTACACCACGGTGCTGGCCCTGGAGTTCAGCCCCGTGGTCTTCGAGCGATTCGGCCTGCAGACCCCCCGGCGCATCCTGCGGGCCGTCACCGTCCCGCTGGTCATCGTGGGGGTGCTCCTCTCCACCCTGCACCAATCTTCCCTGGGCTCCCTCTACCTCATCGTGCCCCACAAGCTCCACCCGCTCTGGTACACGCCCATGCTGCCGGTGTTCTTCTTCGTCTCCGCCGTGGCGGCCGGCCTGGCCATGGTGATCGTGGAGTCGCGGCTCAGCGCGCGGGCCTTCGGCCGGCACCTGGAGGTCGACCTCCTGGCCGACCTGGCGCGGGTGATGCTGGTGGTCCTCGGGCTCTACGGCGTCCTCCGCCTCGAGGACCTCGCCGGACGCGGGGCCTTCGCGTATTTCAGCCTGGCGAGCCTGGAGGGACGGATGTTCGCCCTCGAGGTTCTGGTGGGGGTGGTGGCCCCCATCGTCCTCCTGGCGCTGCCTCGGGTGCGGCGGCACGGCGGGGGGCTCTACCTGAGCGCTCTCCTGGTCGTCTTCGGCTTCATGATGCACCGCCTGAACGTGAGCCTCACGGGCCTGGAGGCCAGTGCGGGCGTGCGCTACTTCCCCTCGTGGATGGAGATCGCCGTCTCCTTCGGGATCGTGGCCGCCGGCTTCGGCCTCTTCGCGCTGGCCGTGAAGCACCTGCCGGTATTCACCGGCCCGGAGGCAGCGGTTCCGGGGGTCCACGCGCCGCAGGCGGCCACGCCTCCGGCAGCCCGTGCGCGCCCTGCCGCCCCCCCATCCCCTCCCCTCTTCCGGCCACGGGCGACCTGAATTGCCGGGCTCGCCTCGCGAGCGCGTCGGGTAACCTCAGGCCCCGACAATCGAGGCGCATCGGGGAACTCGGCTCTCCCCCTCCGGCCGCCACGCCGGGGGGAGGAGGCCGGGGCCCGATGCGCTCTTTGTTTTGGAAGTCGTTCCTCGGATTGGAGGCCCATGCGAGGGGGATCGGCGGCTTGACACTCGTCCGGGACGCGTGGTAGGAACCCGTCTAGACATGGTGATGGCGGAGTCCGGCCCGCGTGCCCCGGCCTCCGCGTGATGGGGCCAGGGCGCCCCGATCCCGGCCGCGCAGGCCGGGGCCGGGGCGTTTTTGTTTTTTTCGAGGAGGGGATCACCATGAGGCGACGGATCGGCGTCACGGTGATGGGGATCGCGTTGTCCGCGTGCCTGGCGCTCCTCATGTCCTCTTGGCCGTCCCAGGCTTCGGCGCAGCCGGCCGTGCGATCCTGGGGGAGCAAGGAGGGCCAGGCCTGCATCCAGTGTCACACCGCCCAGAACGCGGGACTGGTGGAGGAGTGGCGCCTGGGCGCCCACGGCCAGAAGGGGGTGAACTGCTTCGACTGTCACCGGGCGGAGAAGGGGGAGCCGGACGCGTTCGAGCACAACGGCGCCACCATCGCCGTGATCGTCTCGCCCAAGGACTGCGCCCGCTGCCACCAGAAGGAGGTAGACGAGCAGAAGGGGAGCCACCACGCCAAGGCCGGGCAGATCCTGGCATCCCTGGATAACTTCCTGGGGGAGGTGGTGGGGGGGCCGCCGGCGGTGGCGGTGGGCTGCCTCCA
>DASPOZ010000066.1:0-2553 GCA_035625755.1 Candidatus Sulfotelmatobacter sp. | reverse complement strand
GCGAAGGGCCGAGTGAGGCGTACTCCGGGTACGCCGCAGCGAGCGCCCGAGTGCGCCAACGCCGCAGATGGGCCTTTTTCAGCGGCCTGCTACGCGGCCAGGGGATATTTGCGGGTCCGCCACGCGGCCAGCACGGCCGGGTCCATGCCGCGCTGCTTCAGCCACCGGGGCAGCAGTTCCTGGTCCACCGTGCGGCTCACCTCGGGGGCGACCTTCAGGAAATGATCGGCCAGGGGCTCGCTCATGTTCACGCCGCCCACCGCCCCGTCGAAGATCAGCAGCTTGTCCGTGCCGGTCACCCGCCGGGCGAAGGCCACGGCAGTCTCCAGGTCGTCCGCCATGGTGGCGTGGTTCATGTAGCCGGTGCTCTGGGGGTCGCGCCGGAACAGGTCCGCCTGCTCGCGCCCCACCACCACCGTGGGCACCTTGGCGGCGAAGAACTCGCTGGGGTAGCCGATCATGGCGTAGTTGTGGACGGTCATCTTCAGGGCCGGGTTGATGCCGGGCACGTGCTCCGTGAGGTGCCGATCGCCGTGGCCGTAGTAGGCCTCGGTATAGAAGGTGTACGAGGGGAGGGGCTTCTCCAGGTCGAACAGGTCGTGCCGGGCGCCCAGGAAGTTCCCGTAGATCAGGCCGGCCGAGAAGACATAGGGCACCGGCGCCGGGAAGTCCAGCACCGCCACGCAGGCGTCGATGGATCCCAGCAGGGTCACGATCTTGCCGTAGTACTTCATGCCGGCGATGACCACCCGGTCGTTCAGGGCGTACAGGTCGTTGTCGCAGTCCACGGCCACGATGCCGGCGGGGGCCACCATGAGGAAGGCGGTGCAGATGTACTTCCGCTGCACGAAGTCCGAGTCGAAGATGGCCCGGGCCATGAAGTTGGCGGCCCGCGGCCCCAGGTTCTGGTGGTAGCCGGACCGCGTCTCCAGCCGCGCGTAGGACATGCCGAAGGGCTTCACCGCCCGGTCCACCATGCGGTGGAAATGGATCTCGCGCACGTCCGAGTTGTGGGTGTGGATGACCCAGTCCGCGTCGTAGGCCTTCTTGATGCCGTAGAGGGTCCCGATCTCCGTCTCGATGGGGATCCCCATGTCGATGGGGGCGATGGCCGCCGTGTTGGTGAAGTGGGAGTCCAGCTTGAAGCGGCGGATGTACTCCTCGCCTTCGCGGTAGCGGAGGCCCTGCCCCACCCGCAGGTTGATGCGGGAGCACCCGGTCCGCTCCGCCACCACGTCGCGGATGGTGCGGAGCATTTCGGCGTAGGGCTCCCCGCCCAGCAGCGTGAACCCATGGTGGGAGCAGAGGACGTTCACCGAGTCCCGGGCCTTGATCCGGGAGAGGTCCACCCGGGCCAGCATCCGCTGGGTCTCTTCCCGGATGGCCAGCATCCCCCGCTCGCTGGGGTAGATGGTCTCGGGCTGGTCCGGGAACAGGTCCGTGACGCGGAGCGAGCAGACCCCCGGCAGGTCCGCCCCGCGCTTCGCGATCAGCGCCGGGTCAATGCCGTAGGCGGAGACCCGGGGTTCCCGCGGCGGGATCGGCGGCCTCTTCATCGCTGAACCCCCTTCTGCCTTGCCGCATGAGGCAGGCTGCTCAAAAAGGTCCAGATGCAAGGCGGCGCGCGAGGCGCCGAGTGAGGCGTACTGGGATGTACGCCGCAGCGAGCGCGCGAGCGCGCCAACGCCGCAGGTGGGCCTTTTTCAGCAGCCTGCTAGGCCGGCGGGCGCGCCGGCGAGGCCACCACATCCTCCATCAGCGCGATGTCCTCTTCGAAGTGGAATCCCCGGCCGGCGTACTTCTCCTTCACGGATTGCGGGATGTCCCACACCGTGGGCACCTTGCCGTAGATCTGCCAGCCCTTCCCGTCCAGGGCCGGCCTGAAGGGGACGCCGGCGGCCTCCAGCAGGCGCAGCAGGGGCTGGGCGCACTCCACCGTGCAGCCGCTGCGGATGCCGGTGCGGGCCGAGATGGCCTCCGGCGTGAGGGACCCGGTGAGGATGGCCGCCGCGGCCTCCTCGGCCCGGGACGAGGTGCAGAAGCAGATGATCTGCTCCGGGTGGAACCGGGCCTTGCGGCACAGGGCCTCCACCCGGGCGTAGTCCACCTGCTTCGGGTCCACGTACAGGGTGCGGCTCTCCTCGCGGGGGACCATCTTGATGGCGTAGGTGGGGCAGCGGGCCTCGCAGTTCACGCAGCCGAAGCAGAGGGGCTCGTTGAGGACGGCCAGCTTCGTCCGCCTGTCCACGCTCCAGGCCAGCGTGGGGCACACCGAGGTGCAGATCACGCAGCCGATGCACCTCGCCTCATCGAGCATCGGCACCGTATTCACCAGCCGCATGCGCGCACCCCCAACGGCCTGAAATAGTTCCCCCGCGCAGGCCGGGCCCGGATCACACCGGCGACTGTATCCCGGCACTCCCGCGCCTGTCAACCCCGGGAAAAACCTCTGAAGACCCGTGATAGACCGGCGTAGGGTCGTTCCCTCGAAGGGGGCGGGCCGCGCGGAGACGCTTCTTATGCGGGGCGGATCGTGAGGAAAGCGATCTCCGG
>DASPOZ010000065.1:0-10903 GCA_035625755.1 Candidatus Sulfotelmatobacter sp. | reverse complement strand
GCTGCCCCACTGGCCCGCGCCGGTCTCCGTGCAGAGCCTCTTTATCCCGAACTGCTTGTTGTACCACGCCTGGGCCACGGCCGTGTTCGGCTTGTGGCTTCCGGCCGGGCTCACGCCCTCGTACTTGTAGTAGATCCGCGCCGGGGTGCCCAGGGCCTTCTCCAGCCGCCGGGCCCGGTAGAGCGGGCTGGGCCGCCACAGCCGCAGGACATCGCGCACCTCATCGGGGATCTCGATCCATCGCTCCCGGCTGACCTCCTGCGCGATCAGGGCCATGGGGAAGAGCGGGGCCAGGTCCTGGGGGCCGATGGGCTGGCCCGTGCCGGGATGGAGCGGGGGCGCGAGGGGCGTCTTGAAGTCGGCCTGGATGTTGTACCACCGGGTCGGGATGTCCCTCTCGTCCAGGAGATACTTGGTGCGGTGCCTCTCGGCGGCTGCCTTGGCCATGCCGGTCTCCTCTGTTGGGGGTGCCAGGCCGCGGGAAAAGTGCCCCAACGATAGTGAAACCGGCACGCGGCTGTCAAGGCGGCTGCGGGGCTCTCGTTCCGGGGCGAGGGCCGGGGGGCGCGGGGGAAGCGATCAGGTGTGGCCGTCTTCCTCTTTCGCCGGGCTTGCACCTGGGGGCGGCGTGGGATCGCTCAGGTAGACGCGGCGGATCTCTTCATACGAGGGCTGTTCCTCCAACGCCCCCGCCATCACGCCCCCCGCCTCCAGCACGTAGCCCCGCGTGGCGATCCGGAAGGCCGCCTTGGCGTTCTGCTCCACCACCAGGAGCGTGATGCCCCCGGCCTGGAGCTCCCCGATGACGCGGAAGATCTCGCGGATCACCAGGGGCGCCAGGCCCAGGGAGGGCTCATCCAGGAGCAGGAGGCGCGGCCGGGCCATCAGGGCGCGGCCGATGGCCACCATCTGCTGCTGCCCGCCGGAGAGGGTGCCCGCCGCCTGCCGCTGGCGTCCCTGGAGCTGGGGGAAGAGCGCCCACACCCGCTCCAGGTCCTGTTCCACCTCGTGCCAGCCCACCCGCCGGTAGCGGGCGTAGGCGCCCAGGAGCAGATTGTCCCGCACCGAGAGGGGTCCGAACAGGTCGCGCCCCTCCGGCACCATGGCCGCCCCGAGACGGACGATCTCTTCGGGGGGGCGGTTGGCGATGGCGTGCCCGTCCAGTTGGATCGTCCCGCGCCGGGCCGGCACCAGCCCGCAGATGGCGCGGAGCAACGTGCTCTTCCCCGCCCCGTTGGGGCCCACGAGCGTCACCGCCTCCCCCGCTTCCACCCGCAGGCAGACGCCGCGCAGGGCCTGCACCCGGCCGTAGAAGACATCCAGCCCGTCCACCCGGAGCATCGCTCAGTACCCTGGTTCGCAATTACGGCGACGTATCCCGACGCCTGGAATCCCCTTGCCCCCCTGATCGTGTCGAAGGGGGGAGAGGGAAGAAGAAAACGACGGCGAATTCGTGAGACAGTGGACTCAGCAGGATGCTGATAAACTCTCTTTTGTCCAGGCTGCTCAAAAAGGCCCAGGTGCAAGGCGGCGCGCGATGCGGGGCGCGAGGCGTACTTGGTCCGTACGTCGCAGCGTCGCGCGAGCGCGCCAACGCCGCAGATGGGCCTTTTTCAGCAGCCTGTCAGTCCTCGTCGCCCAGGTAGGCGGTAATGACCCCCTGGTGGCGCTGGATCTCCCCCGGCGGCCCCTCGGCGATCTTCTCCCCGTAGTTCAGGACGAGGACCTCGTCCGAGATCCCCATGACCAGGTCCATGTGATGGTCCACCAGCAGAAGGGTGATCCCCCGGCCGCGCAGGCGCCGGATCAGATCGCCCAGGCGGGCCTTCTCCTCCCGGTTCAGCCCCGCCGCCGGCTCGTCCAGGAGCAGCATGGCCGGCTCCAGGGCCAGGGCGCGGGCGATCTCCGTGAGCCGCTGCTCGCCGTAGGGGAGGCTGGCGGCCACTTGGCCGGCCTTGTCCCGCAGGCCCACGGCATCCAGGATGGTCAGGGAGGCCTCCCGGATCTCCCGCTCCTCCCGCCGCATGGACGCGGTGCGCAGGGCGGAGGCCAGCAGGCCGGACCGGCTCCTCGCATGGCGGCCCAGCATCACGTTCTCCAGCACCGTCATCTCGCCGAAGAGGTGGACCGCCTGGAATGTCCGGCCGATGCCCAGCGCGGCGATGGCGTGGGGCCCGAGCCCTACGATGGGCCGTCCCCGGAAGGCCACCGATCCCCGCGAGGGCGGGAACACCCCCGTGATCAGGTTGAAGATGGTGGTCTTGCCCGCCCCGTTGGGGCCGATCATGGCCTTGATCTGGCCGTCCCGGACCGCGAAGTCCACGTCGTTGACGGCCATCACGCCGCCGAACCCCTTGGCGAGGCCCCGGACCTCCAGGAGCGGGGGCGACGCCACGTCACTCGCCCCGCGCCAGGCCGGCCAGCCCCTTGGGGAGGAACATCATGAAGCCGATGAGGAGCAGCCCGAAGAGGATGATCTCGTACTCCGCCTGGGTCCGGCCCGTCAGCCGGGGCATGATGGCCCGCAGCGCCTCCGTCAGGATGGTCAGGGTGCCCGCGCCCAGGAAGGCCCCCCACAGGCTGGTGACTCCTCCCAGGACGACCATCACCAACAGCTCGATGGAGTAGCCGAAGCCGAAGGGGGACGGGTTGATGAAGGTGAGATAGTGGGCGTAGAGGCTGCCGGCCAGGGCCGTGATGGCGGCGCTCACCACGAAGATCTGCAGTTTGAGCCGGGTCGCGTCCACGCCGGCCATGCGGGCCGCCAGCTCGCCGCCGTGGATGGCCCGGAGGGCGCGGCCGATGCGCGAGTCGGCCAGGTTCAGGGCGAGGGCCAGGAGGAGGAGCGCACAGCCCCACACCAGGTAAAAGAAGCGCCGGTCGTTGTCGATGCGGAAGCCGCCCAGGGAAAGGGGCGGGATGGCGGTGAGTCCGGAGGGGCCGCCGGTCAGCGCGGCCCAGTTGACCTGGACGTAATAGACGATGATGCCGAAGCCGAGGGTGGACATGGCCAGGAGGAGGCCGGAGAGGCGGAAGATGGGCGTGCCGATGGCGAAGGCCACGATGCCGGTGAGGAGCGCGGCGGCCGCCATGGCCGCCCAGGGGTTCACGGCGTACGTGGCGGTGAGGATCCCCGAGGTGTACGCGCCGAGGCCGAAGAAGGCGGCCTGCCCCAGCGAGACCTGCCCGGCGTACCCCATGAGGAGCGTGAGCCCCATGGCCGCAATGGCGTTCAGGCCCACGAAGTTCAGGATGCCCAGGAGGTACCCCGAACGGACCACCAGCGGGATCGCCGCGAGAACGGCCGCCAGCACCAGCAGAGCCCGGGTGTCGGGCCGGACGCCGAACCGCGCCACCTAGGCTTCCTCGACGACGCGCCACGGCAGCAGGCGGGCAACCTGCGCCAGGCAGATGAGGATGAGGATGAGGAAGGCCACCGCATCCTTGTACCCGGAAGAAACCAGGCCGGCGGTGAGCGACTCGAGGATCCCCAGGAGGAACCCGCCGACGATGGCGCCCGGCGGGCTGACGAGGCCACCCACCACCGCGGCCACGAACCCCTTGAGCCCCAGCATCAACCCCATGTCGTACGTGGCGTAGGTGATGGGGGCGATCACGATCCCCGCCACGGCACCCAGGCCCCCGGCGAGGGTGAACGCCAGCAGGAACATGCGGTCCACGCGGATGCCCATGAGGCGGGAAGCGGTGGGATGGATGGCGCAGGCCTGGACGGCCTTGCCGGCGTAGGTGCGCGTGAAGAAAGCCCAGAGCCCGGCGAAGATGGCCAGGGCCACCGCCAGCACCCAGAGCCCCTGGCGGACGATGATGGCCCCCCCGATCTGGAGGGGCGGCCCGCCGGTGAAGGCCGGGAGGGGCAGCGGGTCCGTCCCCCAGACCAGGAGCGCCGCCCCGCGGATCACGATGGAGGCGCCGATGGTGATGATGAGGAGGGTGAGGGCCGAGCCCCTCCGGATCGGGTGGATGGCAGCCCCCTCCAGCAGGGCCCCGATCCCGCAGCCAGCCAGCGCCGCCAGGAGGAAGCCGACCGGCATGGGAATCCCCCGGTCCGTGAGGGTCACCATGACGAGGGCCCCCAGCATGGCGAATTCGCCCTGGGCGAAGTTGATCACCCGGGTGACGCTGTAGACGATGACGAAGCCGAGGCCGATGAGGGCGTAGATCCCGCCGACCACCAGGCCGGAAAGGAGGTACTGGAGGACCTGGTCGGCGAGGTTCATCCTCCTACTTCGCCGGTCGCCACTGGCCGTCCACGATCTCCACCATGGTGACGGCGCGGCGGTCCAATCCATTATGGTCCGTCGGCGAGAAGTCGAAGACGCCGGTGATGCCGACGAAGTTTCGCGTGCCCTCGATGGCATCGCGGATGGCGGCCCGGTTGTTCCCCGCCCTCTCCATGGCGCGGAAGACGAGCTGCACCGCGTCCCAGGCATGGCCGCCGAACGTGTTCCGCGGGCCATACTTGCCCTCAAAGGCCTTGGCGTAGGCCAGGAGCACGGGCTTCTGGGGGTCAGAGTCCGGAAGCTGCTCGGCCACCAGGAGCTTGCCCACGGGAAAGATCACGCCGTTGGCCGCCGGCCCGGCCAGGTTGATGTATGCCTTGTTGCCGACGCCGTGGCTCTGGAAAAGCGGCGCCTTGATCCCCAGGTCGCGGTAGTTTTTCGTGGCGATGGAGGCCGAGGGCGGGATGGACCAGATCACCACACCCTGGGGGTTGGCCGCCTTCACCCGGGTGAGCTGGGGCGTCATATCCACGTCCTTCTGGCCGAACTTCTCGTGATCCAGAACCTGGATCCCGGCCTTGGGGGCGGCCTTTTCGAACTCGACCCAGCCGAGCTCGCCAAAGGCGTAGTCCACGTTGAGCCAGCCCACCTTGGTGAGACCCTTCGACTTGAGATAGTCCACCAGCACGTCGATGATGAGCCAGTCGCTCTGCGGCGTCTTGAAGACCCATTTTCTTTCCGCCGCGGGCTCCACGATCTTGATGGCCGCCGCGCAGGAGACCAGGGGGACCTGGGCCGTCTGGACGGCCCCCAGGATGGCCAGGGAGGTGCCGGAAAGCGTGGTGCCGACGATGGCGGCGACCCGGTCTTCTTCGATGAGCTTCTTGGCCGCCAGTACCGCCTTGGTCTCGTCGCTGGCGTCGTCGTATATGATGATCTTGACGGGGTGGCGCACCGGGCCGGGCAGCCCGCCCTTGGCATTGATTTCGGCCTCCAGCATCTGGGCCGTGTCCCGCTCCGGGATACCCAGCGAGGAGCCGGGGCCGGTGATGGAGAAGATGGCCCCGATCTTATAGGGCTCCTGGGAGGTTGCGAGCCGCGGCAGCGAGAGCAGGACGAGGAACGCGAGGGCGAGGCGGAGTCCTTTCCGGGGCATGGCGGTGCCTCCTTCCGTGGATGACGGGTTGCCGATCCGGACGGCCTGCCCCGCAATGCCGGCGCGCCGGGGATGCGGCGCCGTCCCGGCGGCCCGGGGCACGGTCTCCGTTCGCCGGTTCCACAGCGTGGTGTGGGCCTCACCGCGGCGGAAGGACCGAAGGCGGGTGGCTCGGGCGGCCGTGGCGCAATATCCGGGGCGCGTCGGCACGGACGACCCCGAGTGGCGGGCAGTCTATGGGAAGCGCGCGCGGCCTGTCAAGCGAGCCGAAGGCGGTGGTTGCCGGCTGGCGTGGGGGGTCGTACCCGTTTGCGCCCTGCCCGTGGCGTAGGCAGCCTGCTCTCTTCGCAGGCATGGCCGCCACGAAGAACCTCCCCTAGGGCCCCAAATAGTGCAGGAAAATGTCAAGAATTTCGGGCATCTGGGTAAAGGGGATCCGGCCCGCAAGGGGTCGTGTTCTTGCCAGGTATCGTGTAAGTCCTTGTGACTGCTCCTGATTTGCCACACGCCCCTCAGACGCGGTGCGCGACCGGCCTTGCTGCGCATGGGCGTGGCACGCACGATGCACCGGCTGTCAGGCAACTGCTTCCACATGCGCGGGCTGCCCTCAGGACCATCGGCCCGGCCCACGAGGCGGCCGCCGGACGGCGGAGCGAGGTGGAGAATGAGCCTGAACGTTGAGTCGGGTTTCTTCTGCAAGCGTTGCCGCGCCGATGACGCCAAGCGCTGCCGCTGCCCCCTCCCGCTCATGCGAACGGACCACGACTGGGATGCGGACGGCGTCTATAACCTGTGGCCGGATGCCGTGAAGACCCCCGCTGCCGCCTCCGACGGAGGGAGCACGTCCCGGCACCAGTTGTCTGCCCGCTCCCAGGCGTAACCTGCCCGGCCGCGCCGGGGCCAGCCCCGCTCCGACACGTCACGAACCCCCTTCACCATCCCCCCCTGATGCCTTTCCGCCCCGCTCCAATAGACACCCCTGACTTTTCGCACCGGTCCGGACGGATCGATTGAGTGCGGATTGGGAAATGGAGGAGGGGAGGGGGAAGGGGTGCTGCCGGTCAGGCCTTGTTGTACCTCTGGAAATAGCGGTTGGCCTCCGTCCCCCGGGCGCCCCGCTGGGCCTCCCACTTCTCCCGGGGGGGCGCCTTGGGAAGGCTCCCCTTGGCCGCGAAGGCGGCGGCGTTCTTGGCGATGTAGTCCTTCCACGCCGCGGGGACCTTGCTCACCTCGAAGATCGCGTCCACGGGGCACTCGGGTTCGCACGCCCCGCAGTCGATGCACTCCTCCGGGTGGATCAGGAGGTGGTCCTCCCCCTCGTAGAAGCAGTCCACCGGGCAGGCGTCCACGCAGGCGTGGTCCTTCACGCTGATGCAGGGCTCGGTGACGATGTACGGCATCCCGCCCTCAAACCGCCAGGGCGCCAAGGGCGCCAAGGTTTCTCAATCGCGGCACAGGAGTGAACGGCATTCGGGTTAGAGCAAACCCAGTTGCAGCTTGGCCGCCTCCGACATCCGGTCGCGGTCCCAGGGAGGATCGAAGACCACGTCCACCGTGGCCCATGTGACGCCGGGAACGGTTTCGGCCTTGCGCTTGACCTCCGCGGGGAGTTCCTGCGCCGAGGGGCAGTTGGGGGAGGTGAGGGTCATGGTGATGGTCACGGTCCCTTGGGGGTCCGCGGCGACGCCGTAGATCAGCCCCAGCTCGTAGATGTCAACCGGGATCTCCGGGTCGTAGCAGGTGTGCAGGGCCTCGATGACCTGCGCCTCGATCGCCCGCACATCAACAGCCGCCGTATCCATGCCATTCCCCCCTGGGCCCGGCCCGCCGGCTACTCCGTCGAGACCGGTTCCCCCTTCCCCTCCAGCGCGGCGTGCAGGGTGTGCCAGGGGAGCGTGGCGCACTTGACGCGGATGGGGAACTCGCACACCCCGGCGAAGACCGCCAGCTTCCCCAGGGCCTCCGTGCCGCCCTCGGCGCCCGGCTTGCCCGTCAACATGTTGTGGAAGTGCTGGAAGAGGGCCTCGGCCTCGCCCCGCGTCTTGCCCTTCAGGGCGGCGGTCATCATCGAGGCGGCGGACTTGGAGATGGCGCAGCCCGATCCCTGGAAGCTGATGTCCCGGATCACGTCGTCTTCCAGCTTCATATAGACGGTGATCTGGTCCCCGCAGAGCGGGTTATAGCCCTCCGCCGTCCGGTTCGCCCCCTCCAGCTTCTGGAAGTTGCGGGGCCTCCGGTTGTGGTCCAGGAGCACTTCCTGGTAGAGGTCGCGGAGGTCGGACATCAGCCGAAGATCTCCTTGACCTTCTGGATCGCCCGGACCAGGGCGTCGATCTCGTCCCGGGTGTTGTAAAAGGCCAGGGAGGCCCGGGCGGTGGCCGGGACGCCGAAGCGCTGCATCAGGGGCATGGCGCAGTGGTGCCCGGCGCGGATGGCCACCCCCTCGCGGTCCAGGATCGTCCCCACGTCGTGGGCGTGGGCGTCGTCCAGCACGAAGGAGAGGACGGCGGCCTTGGCCGGTGCCGTCCCGATCAGGCGCAGGCCCGGGATGGCCGACAGGGCCGCGGTGCCGTAGCCCAGCAGCTCGTCCTCGTAGGCGGCGATCCGGTCCAGCCCGACCCCCTGCACGTAGTCGATGGCGGCGCCGAGCCCGATGGCCCCCGCGATGTGCGGCGTCCCGGCCTCGAACTTGTACGGGATGGTGTTGTAGCGCGTCTTCTCGAAGGTGACGCTGCTGATCATGTCGCCGCCGCCCTGGTACGGCGGCATGCCCTCCAGCAGCTCCGCCCGGCCGTAGAGGATGCCGATGCCGGTGGGCCCCAGGAGCTTGTGGCCGGAGAAGACGTAGAAGTCGCAGTCCAGGTCCCGCACGTCCACGGGCAGGTGGGGCACCGCCTGGGCCCCATCCACCAACACCCGGGCGTTCCAGCGGCGGGCCATGGCGATCATCTGCTTGACGGGATTGATGGAGCCCAGGACATTGGAGATGTGGACGATGGCCACCAGGCGGGTCCGCGCGTTCAGCAGCCTCTCGTAGACCTCCAGCTCCACCTCCCCGGCGTCGGTGATGGGGACCACGCGCAGCACGGCCCCCGTCGCCTCGCACACCATCTGCCAGGGGACGATGTTGGAGTGGTGCTCCATGCCGGAGATGACGACCTCGTCGCCGGCCCGGAGGGCCGCCCGGCCGTAGCTCTGGGCCACCAGATTGATGCCCTCGGTGGTGCCGCGGACGAAGAGGATCTCCCGGTCCTCGGCGGCGTTGAGGAACTCCCGCACGGTGCCGCGCACGCCCTCGTAGGCCTGGGTGGCCTGTTCGCTGAGGAAGTGGACGCCGCGGTGGACGTTGGAGTTCTCGGCCCCGTAATAGCGCGTGACCGCGTCGATCACGGCCTGCGGCTTCTGGCTGGTGGCGGCGTTGTCCAGGTAGACCAGCGGCCTGCCGTGGACCGTCTGCCGCAGGATGGGAAAGTCCCGGCGGATCGCCTCCACATCCAGCCGCGCCGCCCGGCCCGCGGCGGCGGGCGCCGCGGCCTTCGCCTTGGCCTTGGCGTTGGTGAGCGTGCCGCCGGCCGAGGTCATCGCACGTCCTCTAGCAGCTTCCCCTGCGGGAGCCAGGCCGTGACCAGGGCCTCCAGGTGCCGGCGGATGGACTCCGTCTTCATGCGCTGGAGGCTCTCGCCGGCGAAGGCGAACAGCAGGAGGGCCCGGGCCGCCTCCAGCGCGATGCCGCGGGAGCGCAGGTAGAACACGGCCTCCTCGTCGATCTGGCCGATGGTGGCGCCGTGGGTGCACTTCACGTCGTCGGCGTAGATCTCGAGCTGCGGCTTGGTATCGATCTGCGCCTCCTCCGAGAGCAGCAGGTTCCGGTTGGTCTGCTTGGCGTCGGTCTTCTGGGCGCCCTTGTGCACGACGATCCGGCCGTGGAACACACCCCGCGAACGGCCGTCCAGGATGCCGTGATAGAACTGCCGGCTGTCGCAGTGGGGGGCGGCGTGCTCCACCTTCATGTAGTTGTCCATGTGCTGCCGGCCGGTGGCCATGAACAGGCCGTTGATGAGGCACTCGGCGCCCTCGCCGGCCAGGACCGGATGGATGTTGTTGCGCACCAGCGCCCCGCCCACCAGCACCGAGTGGGAGGCCACGTTGCTGCTGCGCCCCTGCTGGATGCGGAGGGTGGAGACGTTGTACGCCTGCGGGTTCTCCCGCTCGATGAGGTAGTGGCCCACGACGCCGTTCTGGCCCACCACCAGTTCCGTCACGGCGTTGGAGAAGTAGACCTCGTCGGTCAGGGCCACGTAGTCCTCCACCACGGCGGCCTGGCTATCGTCCCCCGCCACGATCAGGTTGCGCGGGTGGGTGATGGTGGGGGCGCCGGCCTCCGTCGCCACGTAGAGGCAGTGGATAGGCTCCTCCAGCACCACCCCCCGGGGGATGTGCACGAAGGCCCCGTCCTCCAGGAAGGCGGTGTTGAGGGCGGCGAAGGCGTCCTGCTGGATGTCGGCGTAGCGGGCTAGGTGCGGCTCCACCAGGTCCCGCGCGGCCGTGAGGGCCTGGGCCAGGCTCATGACCCTCACCCCGGCCGGCAGCGACGGCAGGGAGGAGAGGGCGGGCGCGTAGCGGCCGTTCACAAAGACCAGCCGCGCGCCCTCGGGGCCCGTGCAGGTGAAGGGGGCCAGGGCCCGAGGATCCACCTGGGCGCCTCCCGCGCGGGGGGGCGCGAAAGGGGTCCCAGCGATGGGCGCCACGCTGGTGAAGCGCCAGTCCTCGTCGTGAGTGGTGGGGAACCCCAGCTCGGCGAACCGGGCCAGGGCTGCCCGCCGCGCGGGCTGCAGCCACGCCTGGCCCTCCCCTAGGCCCTGCTCCAACCGGGCAAAGGCCTCCCGGTAGCACTCCGTCTCGTTCATCACCGTGGTCACCATTCTACTCTCGTCGCGTCAGACACGCTGCAGAGTTCCGCAGGCTGCTCAAAAGGGTCCAGATGCAAGGCGGCGCGCGAGGCGCCGACTGAGGCGTACGCCGGGTACGCCGCAGGGAGTGCGCGAGCGCGCCAACGCCGCAGATGGGCCCTTTTCAGCAGCCTGCCGTTAGGCGCGCGCCGGCGCGCCGGCGCGGACCTCGTTCTCGATCCAGGCGTAGCCCTTGCTCTCCAGCTCCAGGGCCAGCTCCTTGCCGCCCGACTTGACGATCCGCCCGTCCACCAGCACGTGGACGAAGTCGGGAACGATGTAGTTGAGGAGCCGCTGGTAATGGGTCACCACGATGATGGCCCGCTGCGGGCTCCGCAGGGCGTTGACGCCCTTGGCCACGATCCGCAGGGCGTCGATGTCCAGCCCCGAGTCAGTCTCGTCCATGATGGCCAGCTTCGGCTCCAGCACCGCCATCTGGAAGATCTCGTTGCGTTTCTTCTCGCCCCCCGAGAAGCCCTCGTTGACGGAGCGGCTCAGGAGCCGATCGTCCATCTCCAGCAGCTTCATCTTCTCCTTGGCCAGGGGCAGGAAGTCCA
>DASPOZ010000064.1:0-2093 GCA_035625755.1 Candidatus Sulfotelmatobacter sp. | reverse complement strand
GGTGTGAACCATCTCCAGGGCCGCGGCGGCGGGCAGAGCATCCTCTGGGTTTCCCCCTACGGCCTCGCACGCCAAGAGCGCCAGGATCGGCCGCAGGCGCTTGCCGCCCGCGAAGACGCTGTACCGCATCGCCTCGTGAATCTTGGGCGGATGATCCCCCTGCAGCGGGAGCCAGCGTTCCAGCGCCTCGTCCACGCGCTGCCGCCGCTCGACCAGGATGGCCGCCAAGCCTTCGGGAAGTGCCGGCTCACCCATGGGTCTGTCCCTCGTTCCCGAGGTCAAACGGGACCTCCTGCTCCGTCCCTTCCGGAGTCCGCATCAAGAGGTGAACGCGCCGCTCCGCGTCCTCCAGCCGCTCCGCGCACAGCCGGGTGAGGCGCACGCCCTCTTCGAAGGCTCGCAACGCCTCCTCCAAGGGAAGATCGCCGCCCTCCAGCCGGGCCACCAGGGCCTCGAGCTGGCTCAGGGCCTCTTCGAACGCGGGCTCACCCACGAAGACCCTCCCACCTATCCTTCCGCCTGCGTGCCCGGCGCGGACCCTCGCACCAGGCAGCGCAGTTCGCCACGCTGGAGGCGGACCGCCACCTCCGACCCGACGCCGACCTCTGCGGCTGCCTTCACGACCTGGCGGTCGGGCAGACTCCAGCAGATGCTATACCCTCGCGCCAGGATTGCAAGCGGACTGAGGGTCTCCAGCTTCCCAGCCAGGATCTTCAACCGCTCCTGCCGCTGCATGCGCGCCATCCCCCACCACGCGTGCAGGCGCTGGGTGAGGCCGCCCAGGCGCTCCCCCTGACGCCGCACCTGCGCCGCCGGGCTCAGCACGGCGAGATGGCGACCCAGCATCTCCGCGCGGGCGCGCCGGACGGCCAGGGCATTCTGCATGGCGGCCAACGCCCGCGCCGCCAGATCGTCCACTCGCTGCCGCAGCTCATCCCGCTGGGCCACCACCAGCTCCGCGGCAGCCGAGGGCGTGGGCGCGCGCAGATCCGCCACGAAGTCCGCGATGGTGATATCGGTCTCGTGCCCCACGGCCGAGATCACGGGGATGGGACTCCGCGCCATGGCGCGCGCAACGACCTCCTCATTGAATGCCCACAGGTCCTCGAGCGAGCCGCCCCCTCTGGCCACGATCAGGACGTCCAGGTCCGTCCGGCGCCCCATGGCGGCGAGGGCCGCGGCGATCTCGGGCGCCGCCGTCTCGCCCTGGACCTGCACCGGGTAGATCAGGATGGCCAGGCCGGGAAAGCGCCGGCCGATGACCGTCAGCATGTCCCGGATGACCGCCCCCGTGGGAGAGGTGATGATGCCGATCTTCCTGGGCAGCCGGGGGAGCGGACGCTTGCGCGCCGCCTCGAAGAGGCCCTCGGCCTCCAGCTTGGCCTTGAGTTGCTCGAAGGCGAGCTGCAGGGCCCCGACTCCCTTCGGCTCCATGCGCTCCACGTTGACCTGGTACTCCCCTCGTCGCTCGTACACCGTGATCGTCCCCAACACCAGGACGGCCAGGCCGTCCTGGGGGTGGAATTTCAGCAGGCGGTTGCTCCCGCGAAACATCACCGCCCGGATCTGGGCGTCGGCGTCCTTCAGGGTGAAGTACATGTGGCCGGAGGTGTGATGCTTGAAGTTGGACACCTCCCCTTCCACCCAGACGGCAGAAAAGCCGTCCTCGAGGACGGCTTTCACCTCAGCGGTGAGGACGCTGACCGTATAGACATGCCGCGTGAGTTCCATGACCATCGCGACCTTGTAGCATGCGCCCTTCGAAATTGTCAAACCCTTTCCCCCGCCCAGATGTGGAACGGGGAGCGCGGAATGCGGATTGTGTTGCGCCTCCCCATCTTCAGCCTTCCCCATCCGCCATTCCAGCGAGCGGGCGAGAGTCTGCGCGGCGGAGTTCAGGCGGCTCCTCTTCATCGGGCTCATCGCCGCTGTGCTCGCCATGGCGCTCTTGCCATCGGCCCTCGGCCACACCCCGTACAATGCCGCACTCAGACGCCTCCACCCCAGTACCCCGAACCTCATCGCCACGCAGGAGGTCACGGCCGGCATACTCCTGCCTGGCTGCTTTTCCAGGAAGTGCCGACCTGGAACGC
>DASPOZ010000063.1:0-5323 GCA_035625755.1 Candidatus Sulfotelmatobacter sp. | reverse complement strand
GCTCTTCGTGTTTGTGGCCTCCCTCGGCACCGTGCAGGCGCCGTCCGGGTGAACGCTCGGACGTTCGAACCCTCCGAACGCCCGAACACCTTCGGCAGGTTGTTGAAAAACCTTGTCCAGGCTGCTCAAAAAGGTCCAGATGCAAGGCGGCGCGCCGCGCCATTGCGGAATGCGGATTGCGGAATGCGGAATGGGGGCCGTAGGCGGCAGCGGGGAATTGTCTGAGCGCGCCAACGCCCCACCCGCTGCCGCCGAGGCAGCGGGGAGAGATGTTGGGCCTTTTTCAGCAGCCTGCTGAGCGTGTGATGCGCACCTTCAAGCTGGTCCTCGAGTACCAGGGGACCCAGTACCACGGATGGCAGGTGCAGCCGGGCCTGGCCACCATCCAGGGGACCCTCCAGGACGCGCTGGCCCGCATCGCCGGGCGGCCCGTGCCGGTGGTGGGCGCCGGGCGAACCGACGCCGGCGTGCATGCCGTGGGGCAGGTGGCCAGCTTCCGCGCCGACCTCGGGTTGGATCCCCCCACGTTGCAGCGCGCCCTGAACGCCTCGCTGCCCAGGGACATCGCCGTGGTCGAGGCGGCCGAGGCGCCGTCCGGCTTCGACGCCCGGCGGGACGCCACGGCTCGCACCTACCGGTACACGCTCTTGTGCCGATCCTACCGCTCCGCCGTGTGGCGGGATATGGCCCTGCACATCCCCCGGCCGTTGGCACTGGACGCCATGAGCGCCGCGGCCGGCCGCCTGGTGGGGGAACACGACTTCAGCGCCTTCCGCGCCGCCCACTGCACGGCCCCCACGCCGTTCCGCCGGGTGACCGACGCCCGCCTGGACCGGGAGGGCGACCTCGTCCACTTCCTCATCACCGCAGACGCCTTCCTCCAGCACATGGTCCGCATCATTATGGGAACACTCGTCCAGGTAGGGGTGGGTTGCCTCACTCCGGAGGGTTTTCAGGCCATCCTCGCGTCCGGAGACCGCCGGCGCGCGGGGAAGACCCTCGACCCCCGCGGCCTCTGTCTGGTCCGGGTTCACTACCCCTCCGTACCGTGCCCGCGATAAGTTAGCGCATTCTTTCCAACCCCACGCCGATCTGGTGGACCAGCGCCGTGCAACCGAAGACCTAGCGCCGGAATGAAGCTTGCAAATCCGGGGTTATATCTTCCCCGGGCGTGTGAAAATCGGCGCCCTGCGCATCGGCGGCGGGAGGGGCGCATTCCGCGTTGGGACAATCCTCGCGTCGCTCGGCTCGTGACCCATGAGGCCGGACGGAGGCGGGAGAGACGGGCGTGGGCGATCGGGAGGGCTTCCAAAGGGGGCGGGGGGCGCTGCGCCGGTACGCCGAGCTGCACCAGACCCTCCATGACTTCGCCCTCCTGGAAAGCGCCCCGGCGGAACTCCTGGCGCTCGCCGGCGATGCCCTGCGGAAGCGATTCCAGCGGGAGGAGATCCTCCTCCTGGCAGCCCGCGATGGGGGCGCGCCCGAGGCCCCCGGCGGCCAGGAACCCTCCGCCCCGGCTGCGCTCCAGGCCTTCGCCGCCGCCGTCCTCATGGCCGGGCGGCCCCGCTACCTCCACGATACGCGCCGCACCCGCCAGCCTGAAACGGCCGCCCTCGCCCAGGCGGGCCTTCGCCAGGCGGCGGGATTTCCCTGCCCGGGGCCGGACGGGCCGTTGGCGGTCCTCGCCGTGGCGCACCGGTCTGCGGGGGGGCTGACCGCCGAGGATCTGGCGGGCCTGGCCGGCCTCGCCGCCCACCTGGGGACGACCCTCCATGCCGCCGCCCAGCGCGCCGTCCTCCGCCAGTCCTGCGAGGCGTTGAAGGAGGCCCAGGGACAGCGCGTGGGGAACGAGCGCCTCGCCGCCGTGGGCCAGATGGCGGCGGGGGTGGCCCACGACTTCAACAACATGCTCGCCAGCATCATGGTGCGGGCGGAGCTGCTCCGGCAGGTGCTCACCAACCCGGAGTGGACCGCCCACCTGGAGGTGATCGAGCGGGCCGCGCACGACGGCGCCCGCACCATCCGGCGCCTCCAGGAATTCACCCGCCAGGGCAGCACGCAGGACTTCCGCCCCGTGGATCTCAATGCCGCCGTCCGGGACAGCCTGGAGATCGCCAAGTCCCGCTGGAAGGACGATGCCCAGTTGGCCGGCATCGCCATCGACGTGCGCACCAAGCTGGCGGAGGTCCCGCCGGTGCACGGGGATCTTTCGGAGATCCGGGAGGTCCTCACCAACCTCATCGTGAACGCGGTGGACGCCATGCCCCGGGGCGGCGTGCTGACGCTGGCCACCCGGTGGCTCGCCGTGGGCAACCGGGTGGAGCTGAGCGTGACCGACACCGGCACCGGCATGACGGAAGAGGTGCGGGCCCAGATCTTCGATCCCTTCTTCACCACCAAGGGACCCGGCGGCTCCGGCCTGGGGCTCAGCGTGAGCTACGGCATCATCAAGCGGCACGGGGGCGACATCAAGGTCCAGACGGCCCCCGGGGCCGGCACCACCTTCACCGTGGGGCTCCCGGCCGCCGCGGCCGGCGCCGCGGAGGTGGCCGAGGCGCCCGCCGAGGCCCCCGGCCCGCTGCGCGTGCTGGTCATCGACGACGAGGAGCCGTTCCGCCTGAGCCTCTACACGGCGCTGCACCGGGAGGGCCATTTCGTGGCCGTGGCGGCGTCGGGCGAGGAGGGCCTGCGCCTCTTCCGCATCTCGCGCTTCGACGTGGTCCTCACGGACCTGGGGATGCCCGGGCTGAGCGGCTGGCAGGTGGCCCAGGCGGTGAAGCAGATGCGCCGCCGCACGCCCGTGGTGCTGATCACCGGCTGGGGCGCCACCCTCACCGAGGCGGACCGGCGCCGCCCCGAGGTGGACGCCATCCTGGGCAAACCGGTGACCTCCAAGGCCATCCTGCAGGTCCTGGCGCGCCTGCGCGTGCGCGGGCGGGGCGCGCCGGGGCGCGCGCGGCCGGCGCGCCGCCGCGGCGCGAGAGGGGGCGCATGAGGCCCGCGGCCCAACGGGGGGGCGGCGGGGGCGAAGCCCCGGCCATCCTGGTGGCGGAGGGCAACGGCATGGCCCGCAGCTTCCTGCGGGACCTGCTGCGGAGCGCCGGCTACCGGGTGCGGGTGGCCGGCACCGGGCCGGCGCTCCTGCGCAGCATCCGGCACGGCGCGCCCGACCTGCTGCTCCTGGACGCGCGCCTCCCCGCCGGCAACGGCGTCGCCGTGTGCGAGGAGGTGCGGGCCACCGCCGCCGGGCGGCACCTGCCCATCATCCTCGTCACCGAGCCGGGCGGGAAGGCCGAGATGGTGAAGGGCTTCGAGGCGGGGGCGGACGATTTTCTGCTGAAGCCGGTGGACCAATCCGAGCTGATGGCGCGCGTCAAGGGCCACCTCCGGGTCAAGGCCTATCGCGACGAGATCGAACGGGAGAAGGAAGACCTGGCCGAGATCCTGGACATGTCCAAGGCGGTCACGTCCACCCTCTCCTCGCGGGAGATCTTCCGCATGATCGTGGAGCGGACCGCGAGGATCGCGGAGGCGTCGCGGTGCTCCCTCATCGTGATCCGCGAGCAGGGGGGGCAGGGGGAGGTCGTGGCCTCCAGCGACGATGCGGCCTTCCGCGACTTCCTGCTGGACCTCAACCGGTACCCCGAGATCCGGCAGGCGGTGCAGGACCGCCATGTGGTGCTGGTCCAGGACGTGGAGACGGACCCGCTCATGGCCCCGGTGCGCGAGAAGATCCGCCACCTGGGGTTCCGATCCCTCCTGGTCCTCCCCATCAGCCTGCGGGACAACGTGGTGGGCACCCTGGCGGTCTGCACCGCCCGCGCGCCGCGCCCCTTCAGCGATCGGCACGTGCGCACCTGCCAGATGGTGGCCGAGATCGCCGCCAACGCCCTGCAGAACGCCCACCTCTTCGAAAACCTGGAGCTGGACCAGGTGGACCTCCACCGCAGCGCCCTGGAGGACGAGCGCCTCGGCGTGTTCCACCAGGGGATCTTCGAGGGGCGGCTGGCCGAGGAACTGGCGCGGGCCCATCGCTACCGGCACCCGGTGGCGTGCGTGGCCATCGAGCCGGACCAGCGGGGCGGCGGCGCCCCCGACGCCGCGCTGCGCGACGTGGCGCTGCTGGTCAAGGCCAGCATCCGGAAGAGCGACGTGCTGGCCCGCCACACCGCGGGCCCCCTCTTGCTGATGCTGCCCGTCACCTCGGCCGAGGGGGCGCGCATGAAGGGGGAGCGCCTGCGGGAGGCGGCGGAGGCCCACGCCCCGGACGAAGACCGCGACGGGCGGGCCACCATCAGCCTGGGGGTGGCGGCCGGGATCCCGACGGTGCCCAGCGGCGCCGACCGCCTGGTGGCCGCGAGCATCGCCGCCCTGCGAGAGGCGCAGGCGCAGGGCGGCAACGCCGTGTTCGTCCACCCCTTCGCCTGACCTCTACCCCCAGCCGTTACTTCGCCCGCCCATTACACCGCGGGCAGCCCACCGGCCTGACCGCACCTTCCACGGTTGCCGCGGTCCCCTACAATCCCCCCGAACGCCGCCCCCAAGCATGTGCGGAGGATGGTCGAGAACAATTTCCCCAACGGCGCCAATACCGGTATACTTGCCACCCGGGCAACGCCCTCGCCCGCGTGTTGAGGCACACAGGGATGGGCGACAGCGCGGCGATCAGCCAGCAAGCCTACACACAGCAGGCCGGAGGTCCATTCTTGTATCCGCCCGGCCTGCTGCGTTCGCGGGGAAGGCCCTCGCGCTTGCAATGGAAAGGGCAACCGCTCGGCCCTCCCCGCGGTCCCTACCGAGAGGGGCGGGCCGCCGCCCCTCGTCGGGCTCTCCCCCGGACGGTGCGGTCCCCTCAGAACGGTCGCCTGCCGTATCCACCGCACCGTCCCTACGACGGGGTAGGGAACCGGATCACCCATCTGGAGCGCATCGGCGCGACCACGACCCCCTATGCCTATGCCTACGCCTACGATCCTCTCAACCGCCTCATCCAGGTGAGCAACAGCGCCACGGGCGCCGTGCTCGAGACCGATACCTACGACCCGCTCGGCAACCGCTTGACCAAGATCAGCGGCAGCGTGGCCACGTACTATCGCTACGATGCCGCCAATCAACTGACCCAGACCTGCGCCGACGCCGGTTGCGTGACGACCACGGGCACCTTCACCTACGACCTGAACGGCAACCTGGTGAGCCGCACCGACGGTCCGGCCACGAGCATGGCCTACGACGCGGAGAACCGCCTCGCCTGGATCAGCGTGGCCGGCCAGCCCGAGCAGACCTACGCCTACGACGACCAGGGCCGCCGCATCCGCAAGACCGT
>DASPOZ010000062.1:0-4941 GCA_035625755.1 Candidatus Sulfotelmatobacter sp. | reverse complement strand
CCCCAGTTCCTCGTACAGCGCCGCCTGGTCCGGCGCCTGGCGCAGGGCGGCGCGCAGCGCCTCCTCGGCCTGCGGGATCTGCCCCTCGTCCACCAGGGCCCGGGCGATCCCCAAGGCGGCGTCCACGCGCACCCGCTGCTGCCAGGGCTGCGCGGCGCGCTGGGCCCGCTCGAAGGCCTCGCGGGCCTCCGCCGCCGCCTTCCGGTCCAGGAGCACCCGCCCCACCACCAGGTGGGCCGTGGCCATCCCCGGGTCCAGGAACAGCGCCCGGCGGGCCAGGCCTTCCGCCTCGAACCGGTTGCCCACCACCTCCAGGGCCGCCGCCAGGGCGGTCAGCGCCTCGGCCGTCTCGGCGTTTCGCAGGGTCCACTGCTGGAGGCGATCCCGGGCCTCGGCGCCGCGGCCGCGGGCCAGCAGGATGCGGCAGCGCAGCACCTCGCACTCGGGGCACTCCTTGGCCAGGGCCGTGGCGCGATCCACGTAACCCGCGGCCCGCTGCAGCGGGTCCTCGCCCCGGATCTGCCCGGCCGCCTCGCCCGTATTGCGGTGATAGTACGGGATGTTCTGGATCTCCTCGATCTCGGGCGCCCGTTCCAGGAAGATCCGCGCCAGCTCCAGCAGCGGCTCGGGCGCCTGTGGATTCTGCGCCGCCTGGCGCTCCAGCGCCTCCACGCTGCGCGCCGGGTTGGCCAGGGCCAGGCTGCCCACGCTTCGCCCCAGGGCGCGCGGCCGCACATCGTAGGTCGTGCGGGGGGCCGCCGCCTCGGCGGCAGGGGCCACGGCCGCCAGCGCGAGCGCCAGCCCGGCCACCGCCCCCGCCACCCGCCGCGCCTGCCCCAGGGCGCGTAGGCCCAGTCGCAGGATCACCGCGTCCACGCAGAGGAAAACCCCCTGCGCCGCCAGTTCCCCCGCGCGGGCGCCGGCCCGCGCCGAGGCGATGGCCCCGTAGACGAAGATGGCCAGCTCCAGCGCGGCGAGGATGACGATGGCGGCGAACGCCCAGCGCCGGCCCCAGGAGGCGAAGTAGAGGAGGAAGCACCACCACCCCACGAAGATCAGCTCCGAGAAGAGGCCGAAGATGTCTCCCCCGGTGGCGAACCACCAGAGCAGGTGGAGTGTCCCCAGGGCGATGGCCACCAGGATCGCCGCGCGCAGGGCGGCCCAGGCGGGCACGGGCGCGGGAGCGGCGGGGCGACGGGGGCCGTGACCGTTGTCGGACATGTGCCTCTAGCAGGCTGCTGAAAAAGGCCCAGCATCTTTTCCCGCTGCCGACGGAACGGCAGCGGGTGGGGCGTTGGCGCGCTCGCGCGGCGCTGCGACGTACCGACCGCGTACGCCTCGCACCTCGCGTCGCGCGCCGCCTTGCACCTGGGCCTTTTTGAGCAGCCTGACCCACAGCACGTTTTTCGGCACTCTGCCAAGGGCTGCGGAAGGAAGGCGGAGCCGGGGCGTCAGGCCGCGGAGGCGGGCGGGGAGGCGGGCGTCACCGCGCGCTCCGGGGGGCGCGTCCCCCGTTCTGGCGGATTCACCCGTACGGACCCGTCTCGGCAGGACCAGACGCCGGGGATGGCCCGGGCGCAGGAGCCGCACGCGCCGTCCCGCAGGGCCGTGCCCAGGACCTTGAATCCGTACCGCTCGATGACGAGCTGGCGGCACCCCGAGCAGTAGGTGTTCTCGTGGGTGCCCACCAGGCCCGGGAGGTTGCCGGCGTACACGTACCGGAGGCCGACCTCCCGCCCGATGGCCGCGGCGCGGAGGAGGGTGCGCAGGGGCGTGTTCTCCCGGTCGGTCATCTTGTAGTCCTGGTGGAAGGCGGTGACGTGCCACGGGATGTCCGGCGAGACGCCGGCCAGGAACCGCGCGATGGCCTCCAGCTCTTCGTTCGAATCGTTGAAGCCGGGCACGCACAGGGTGACGACCTCCACCCAGAAGCCCAGCTCCACCAGCAGGCAAATGGTGTCCAGCACCGTCTGGAGCACGCCACCCAGCTTCCGGTAGCTCGGGTCGTTGAAGCCCTTCAGGTCCACCTTGTAGAGGTCCACCCACGGGCGGAGGTATCGCAGCACCCCCGGCGTGCCGTTCCCGTTGGAGATGTAGGCGGTGAGGAGGCCCCGCTGCTTCGCCGGCCGGAACACTTCCACGGCCCATTCGCTGGTGATGAGAGGCTCGTTGTATGTGCTGGCCACGATCCGGGCCCCGGCGCGTTCGGCCAGTTGCACCAGCTCCTCGGCCGTCACATCCCTGGGGCGCACCACCGCCTCCGGGTCGCGCAGGGCCTGTGAGGTCAGCCAGTTCTGGCAGTAGCCGCAGTGGTAGTCGCACCCCAGCATGCCGAAGCTCAGGGCGGCCGCGCCGGGGAGGGCGTGGAAGAAGGGCTTCTTCTCCACCGGATCGCACTGCAGGGCGCCCACGTAGCCCGCCGGCACCATCAGCCGACCCCCGGCGTTGAAGCGCACCTTACACACGCCCGGCTTGCCGTCCGAGATACGGCAGTTGTGCCCGCAGGCGTAGCAGTGCACCCGCCCGTTGGGGAGCCGCTCGAACAGCTCCCCCTCCCGAGTGCGCTTCGCCAGCGCCTGGCCCAGCGTCATCACGGCCATGGCGTCTTCACCGCCCTCCAGACCTCACTATAGGGCGGCCTCGCGCCCCATCGCAAGTCCAGCCCGACCCCTTCATACGTCCAACCCATGACTGAAAGCCTGTCTCCGAGCAGGCTGCTCAAAAGGGCCCAGATGCAAGGCGGCGCGCGAAGGGCCGAGTGAGGCGTACTCCGGGTACCCCGCAGCGAGCGCCCGAGCGCGCCAACGCCGCAGATGGGCCGTTTTCAGCGGCCTGTCATGGGACAGGCTTGCCCCAGCGCGCAAGCTTCTCCTTGATGCGCTCCTGCTGCTTGTCGGCGTCCACGATGAAGCGTTCGTGGTTGCCCTCGCCCACCTTATCCAGCTCGTCCCGCACCTCCGCCGTGAACACCAGCCGGCGGCGGTCGACCTCCGTGAGGGTGCAGCGGGCCGTCACCTTCATGCCAACCGGCGTGGCCGCCAGATGGCGCACGTCAACCCGCATCCCCACGGTGCTCTGGTTGGGCTGGAGGAGCGGCTGCACCCCTTCCAGGGCGCACTGCTCGATGAGGCGCACCATCTCGGGCGTCGCCAGCACGCCCACCCCGTGCCCGGCCAAGTGGGGGGGCGTGAGGTCCTGCGTAACAGTGAGCGTCTTCTCGAACGTCATCCCCGCCTTCAACTGGTCAGCCATCGATGTCTCGCTCCCTTTCTCCCGGCAGATTACTGGCAGGCCGGCTCCTGGCAGGCTGCTCAAAAGGGTCCAGATGCAAGGCGGCGCGCGATGCGCCGAGTGAGGCGTACTCCGGGTACGCCGCAGCGAGCGCGCGAGCGGGCCAACGCCCCACCCACTGCCGCTCCGTCGGCAACGGGGAAAAATGCTGGGCCCTTTTCAGCAGCCTAGCCACGCGCCGCCCGTTCCTCCGCCGTCTTGAGGACCCGCAGGATGTCCCCATGCGCCCTGGCGGCGTTGGCCCGGATGGCGAAGCTGATGGCCTCGGTGATCTCGTCCTCGGTGGCCCCGGCCTTCCTCGCGCCCGCGAGGTCCCGGGGGGCTCAGGTGGTGTTCCCCACGGCCAGGTTCGCCGCCAGGTAACAGAGCGAGGCGGTCTTGGGGTCCAGCACGCCTTTCTTGTAGCGCCAGCTCGCGATCTCGCGTTCCTCGATCATGGGTTCCTCCTCGTGCGGCGGGGGGAAAGCCCCTTGGGGCACCTCGCGACGTGTGCTACCATACCAAACGTTTCGCCGGGTCGTCCATGTTTTTGCCGGACCGCACTCTGTGCGGGGCGGACCCTCGACCGGTCCGGCGGGTCCAGGGAAGGGGCCCGGGAACGGCGAACTGGGAGCCGGGAACATCTGACCCCATGACCGGACGCAACAAGAAGGCGCTGCTCCTGCTGAGCGGAGGGCACTGCGCCGTGGACCTCTACCACGGGGCCCTGCCGGCCATGCTGCCCCTCCTCAAGGAGGCATTCCGGCTCTCCTACGCCGAGACGGGGCTGATCCTCCTGGTGTTCCAGGTATCCTCGTCCGTCATCCAGCCGATCTTCGGCTACCTGACGGACCGGAGCAGCCAGGGCTGGCTCATGCCCGCGGGCCTGCTGGCCACGGCCCTGGGGGTTTCGCTGGCCCCGCTGGCGTCGCGCTTCGGGTTCCTCCTGGGGCTGGCCCTCCTGGCCGGGATGGGCGTGGCGGCCTTCCACCCGGAAGGCTTCCGGAACACCGCCCACTTCGCGGGCGAGGCGAAGGCCAGCGGCATCGCTTGGTTCTCCGTGGGCGGCAACACCGGCTACGCCATGGGCCCGCTCATCGCCACGTACGTGGTGGGGTTCCTGGGGCCGGGCGGCTTCCCCGTCATGAGCGTCATCGGGCTGGCGTATGCGGGCGTGCTGGTGGCGAACGTGGGCTGGCTCACCGCCGCGCGCAGCGCCGCCCCGGCCGGCGCCCGCGACGGGAAGCCGGGGGCGGGCGCGCCCCTCGGGCCGTTCGCCCTGCTCCTGGCCGCGGTCCTCTTCCGATCCTGGACGCAGATGGGGCTGGCGGCCTTCATCCCGCTCTATTACGTGGACCAACTGCACGCCAGCTATCTCCTGGCGGGCAACCTCCTCTTCGTCTTCCTGGGCGCCGGCGCCGTCGGCACCCTCCTGGGCGCCCCCCTGGCGGACCGGATCGGGCACCGGCGGTACCTGACCCTCTCCATGCTGGCGGTGGTGCCGCTGGCGGCGCTCTTCCCCTACAGCCGCGGCCTCTGGGCGGGCCTCCTCCTGGCCGCGGGGGGGGCGATCATCGTCTCCAGCTTCGCCGTCACCATCGCCATGGGCCAGACCTTGATGCCGGGAAACCTCGGCATGTCGTCCGGGCTGATCACGGGCCTGGCCATCGG
>DASPOZ010000061.1:0-2788 GCA_035625755.1 Candidatus Sulfotelmatobacter sp. | reverse complement strand
TCCGGGAAGGCGCGGGGGCCGGCGGGGGGCCGCCGGGCGGCGGCCCGGCTCAGGCCGGGGAGGCCGGGCCGGCGGGGCGGGCGGCGACCGGCGAGGGGGCGCCGGCGGCCACGGCCGCTTCGAGGGCCCGGAGGACCTGGTCCACCGACGAAAAACGGTCCTCGGGCCGCTTCGCCAGGCACCTGAGGATCACCCCCTCCAGGGCTTCGGAGACGGTGGGGTTCTCCGGCCGCAGCCGGGGCGGCGCCTCGTGCAGGTGGCGGAAGAGCAGCTCCCCCGTGGTGAACGGTGGGGTGCCCGCCACCATCCGGTAGAGGGTGCACCCCAGCCCGTAGATATCCGCGCGCGCATCCAGGGGCTCGCCCCGGATCTGCTCGGGGGCGATGTAGGTGGGGGTCCCGCGCGCCTCCGCCGTGCCCGCCTTGGCGCTCTCCCAGGCACGGGCCAGGCCGAAGTCCGTGAGGTGCACCGTCCCCTCCGCGTCCACGATCATGTTGGCCGGCTTCACGTCGGCGTGGACGATGCCGTTGGCGTGCGCGTGGGCGAGGCCCGCGCAGATCTGGCGCCCCAAGGCCAGCAGGTCCTCCGGGGGGAGCGGCCACCGGTTCTCCAGGTAGGCGTCCAGACTCACACCCTCGATCAGCTCCATGGCGATGTAGAGGCCGCCGACGGTCTCGCCCGCATCGTAGACGGTGATGATGTTGGGGTGGCGGAGCCCGGCGGCGATGCGCGCCTCGCGCAGGAACCGCTCGCGGGCGGGGGCGCTGGACTGGATCGCCGGGGCGGGGACCTTGAGGGCCACGGGGCGCATCAGGGTCTGGTCGTGCGCCTCGTACACGATCCCCATGCCGCCGCGGCCCAGCTCGCGCGTGACCCGGTAGCGGGCCGGCGCGCCGTGGGGCCCCCCCAGCGCCACGGTGCTGCCCTCGGCGGCAGCGACGCGGGCCCCCTGCCCCCGCAGGGCGGCGATCCGGATGCCGGCGTCCTCGTAGTCCACCTGCTCGGCCAGGACCCGCTCGTACTGGCCCAGCGCCTCCTCCGGGCGGTTTGTCTCCTCGTACGCCCGGCCCAGCAGGTAGTGGACCTCCGCCGTCCTGCCGGCCACCCCGGGATGCCGGGCGATCGCCTGCAGGCGGACGAGGGCGGGCTGCGCCATGCCGCGGGCCAGCAGGAGGCGCGCCAGCAGCAGGCTTCCCGAGGCGTAGTCGGGGGCCCCCGGGGGAAGCTTCTGGAGCATCGCGATGGCCTCGTCCGCCGCATCCGCGTCGGCCAGCAGGACCCCCGCGCCGTACACGTCGCCCTCCTCGGCGAGGGCCGCGGCGGCCTCCCGGGCCATGCCGGCCTGGCGGTACGAACGCCCGGCGTCCTGGAACCGCCGGGCCTCGGCGTAGGCGGCGCCCGCCTTGGCCCAGTGGTCGCCGGCCTCGTACATTTCGGCGGCGGCCTCCAGGCGGCCGGCCAGGCGCAGCAGGTCTCCCGCCCGTTCCCACTCGCCCAGCTCCCGGTAGTATTCGGCCGCCCGGTCGGGCTCGCCGGCCCGCACCCAGGCCTCGGCGGCCTCGCGGGCCATGCCGGCGCGGGCGAACTGCTCGGCCTGGAGGGCATGGTATTCGGCGTCCGCGCCGATGCGCTGGCAGATCTCCATGGCCTCTCGTGCGTGGCCCGAGGCCCGATACAGCTCCAGGGCACGGCGGGGCTCCCCCGCCTCGAGGAACAGCTTGGCGGCCTCGGCCGTGGCACCCCAATGCAGCAGGACGGCGGCGGCCCGGCCCGGCTGGCGCGCGACCCGGTAGAACGTGGCGCACTTCTCCAGGAGCGCCCGGCCGTCCGCCGGGAGCGTGGGGGGGGCGGTGTACTCCCCGCGCCCGCCCCCATGGCGCGTCAGCAACAGGCGCTCCAGCGCCTTCGCGGCCACCTCGGAAGCTCCCGCGCGCTCGTACAGGGCGGCCGCCTTTTCCAGCGACCCCGCGCGCTCGTACAGGGCGGCCGCCTCGGCGAAGTGCCGGCCCTGCTCCAGGGCCTCGCCGGCCCGTAATTCGCGGCCGCCCTTCAGGAACAGGGCCGCCGCCCGGCGATGATCGCCCGCCTGCTGCATGCACTCGGCCGCCCGCGCCAGGTCCCCCGCCCGCTCGTAGAGGCTGGCCGCCCGGTTGAAACGGCGCGCCCGCTCGTGAACGGCGGCCGCCTCCGGGTAGGCCCGCGCCCGCTCGTACTGCTCGGCGGCCCGGTCCAGGTCGCCCAGGGCGTCGAAGAGATGCCCCGCCTCCCGCCCCTCGCCGCCCCTGGCGAGCCGCTTGGCCTGTCGCCGGAGCGCCCCGCCCCCCGGTAGGCTCGCCCCCACTGCGGCCGGATGGGGGCCGGCGAGCGGCCGCCGGAGCCACCGGAGGACCTGCGCCAGGCCCCACAGCACCCCCACGACCACCCCCGCCATGACCGCCGTGCCCAGCGGGTCCGACCGGACGTGCTCCAGCACGGCCTCGGCGAAGGTTCGAGCGCGGGAGAGGATGGCTTCCGTTTCCATGTTGCGGCCTTACACCAATCCCCCGGGCGGACCAACCCCCCGCCCGGATTCGCCCCGGTCCCTGCGTGGCAGACCACAGGCATGCACACCCCGGGCCAACGGCCTAGGGCGCTCCCCATCCGCGGATGGGGGCGGCCCGGGCGGCGCCTAGCCGGCGGCCGGTTGCGGCGCCGACGTCAGAGGGTGATGGTCCCCTGCCGCACCCGCGGCGCCAAGGCCGCGGCGTCCAGTTCGGCGCAGAGCCGGAGGTCTTCCAGGAGGCCGATC
>DASPOZ010000060.1:0-4556 GCA_035625755.1 Candidatus Sulfotelmatobacter sp. | reverse complement strand
CTGGGAGCACATGGCCGCCGCCCAGGCGGAATATCCGGGCCGGATCACGGCACTCCGCCTGGCCCGGAACCGCGGGAAGCGCGAGGCCCTGTACGCCGGGTTCCGCGAGGCGCAAGGCGAGGTGCTGGTCACCGTGGATTCGGACAGCGTCATCGAGCCCGCGACCCTCCGGCACCTGGTCGCCCCCTTCCAGGCCGACCCGCGGGTGGGCGCCGTGGCCGGAAAGGTGAAGGTCCTGAACAAGCGGCAGAGCTTCATCTCGCGGATGCTGGGCGTCGTCTACATCTTCGCCTTCGACTACATCCGCGCCGCCCAGTCCACCTTCAAGACCGTCATCTGCTGCCCGGGCGCCCTCTCGGCCTACCGGCGGGCCGTCATCGCCCCGGTCCTGGACGAATGGCGCCTCCAGCGGTTCCTGGGGGTGCCCTGCACCTACGGCGAGGACCGGTCCCTCACCACCTTCGTGCTCCGGGCCGGATTCTTCTGCGTCTACCAGCAGACCGCCGTCGTCCACACGCTGGCCCCGAGGACCTACGCGGGGCTGTGCCGGATGTACCTGCGCTGGCACCGGAGCAACATCCGGGAGTCCATCCGGCAGGCCGCCTTCCTCTTCAGCGATTACCGCCGGGGGCACAGGCTGCTGCCGATCCTGGACTTCCTCTTCATCAACAGCCGCTTCGTCCTCCAGCCCGTCACCACCGTCCTCGCCTTCTACGTCCTGGTCCGCTCGCCGAACCTGCTGGCGCCGTACCTGGCCACGCTGGGCCTGGGGGCGGCCGCCTCGATGGTCTACTACGTGCGGGCCGAGCGCGACAGCGATTGCTGCTACTGGATCCTCTACTCGTGGTTCTCCCTGCTGGCGCTCACCTGGCTTCCCCTGGCCGCCGCGCTGACCCTCCGGAGCCGCTCCTGGATGACCCGGTAGGGACGGGGGGCGACGGCCACAGGCAGCGGCCCTTCCGGACCTGCCTGCGTCTCGCCATTGCGGAATGCGGATTGCGGGATGCGGAATGGGCGGGCCGGTACGCCGCGGCGCCACCGCTGCTGCAACGTCCGCAGCGGGAAATTGTTCGAGCGCGCCACCGCCCCACCCGCGGCCGCCGAGGCAGCGGGGAGAAATGTCGGGCTTTTCTAAATTCCTCTCCGTGCAGGCTGCTCAAAAAGGTCCAGATGCAAGGCGGCGCGCGAAGCGCCGACTGAGGCGTACGCCGGGTACGCCGCAGGGAGTGCGCGAGCGGGCCAACGCAGCAGATGGGCCTTTTTCAGCAGCCTGCAGCTACGAGGCGGCGCGCCGGCTCGACCGGGCCGTGGGCCGGGGCACGGCCAGCACCGGGCAGGTGGCCTGGCGGATCACCCGCTCGAACACGCGGCGCCGGAGCATCCGGTCCAGGCTGGCGCGCCCGGGCATGGACAGGACGATCACGTCCGCCCCGGTGCGTTCCGCCGTCTCCAGGATCTCTTCCGAGGGGACCCCGATCCGGACCAGTGGCTCCACCCGCATCTCCTGGCGGAGTTCGGGGCGCACCACCCGGACGAACCGGGTCAGCACCTCTCGCTTCAGTTCCTCACAGATCAGGTCCGCCGGGCGGGCCGGGCCCCCCTCGCAGCCCTGCGCCTCCAGCCGCTCTTCCGAGACGACCCAGAGGAGCGTCAGCGCGGCCCTCAGGCGGTGCGCCACCTCGGCCCCCGCGCGGATCGCCCCCGCGCCCGACGGCGAGAGGTCCATCGGAACCAAAATCCGTCTGAACCGCATGCAGGTTCCCTCCTACGTTCCGGGCCTTCCGGCGGGGCGGAAGGTGCTCCCCCGGACAGGGCCGTCCCTTCTCGGGCATGAGTGGTGGCGCGCTGGGGGATGTGATCGTCTTCCGGGGCCGAGGCCGGCCTGGGCCATGCTCGCCTCGCGCCGCCCGGGGCACGATGCCCCGGCGCGGGCGGCCGGTTCGGACCCCCGCATGCTGAGTTGACCTTGAGGGTTCACCGCGGGGAGGCTCGCCGGCCGGCCAGCGCGCCCACCGCCGGGCCGGAGCCTCCGCGGTGCAGTGAAAAAAAGCAATCGGGCAGAGAGAGGCGGCGCGGCCGCCTGAGCCGGCGGGGCCGTGCCGAGCGGGCTCACGGTGCCATCCCTCCGCACCCGGGTATGATGGATGCTTTGCTCGAAGCAACCGGCGTTCCATCCCCGCCCGGCGCCGGCGGTCTTCGCCGGGACGGGTCGGCTAAGTCCGCAGGATCTCAGGAGGAGTCACGGTCCGGAGCCGGGGGAAGAGCGGCGGTGGGATCGGCAACGCTCTCGAACGGAACGGGCCTCACTGCCCACGGCGTGGGCGCCCCGGAACGCCCACTTTGTTGCCACCCGCGCGCCTCGGGTGCCGCGGGGCGATGAACCATGGGGGCCGGAATGTCGGCGACACGGCTGCCGGCGGCCGTTGACGGGATGGGGCATCGTGGGATAGAAGGCGGGCATGGAGCTGTGCCGGTACCTGTTCGCGCGGTTCAGGGACGCCGGGGTGCGCCACGTCTTCGGCATCCCCGGCGATTTCTTCCTGCCCTTCTTTCGCGCCCTGGAGGGTGAGCCGGGGCTGGAGCCGGTGATCCTCACCCACGAGCCCAGCGTGGGCTACGCGGCGGATGCCTACGCGCGCCTCCGCGGGCTGGGCGTGGCGGCCGTGACCTACGGGGCCGGCGCGCTCAACATGGTGAACGCCATCGCCCAGGCCTACGCCGAACGCTCCCCCGTGCTGGTCCTCTCCGGCGCGCCCGAGATCGCGCACCGCGACCCCGACGCCCTGCTGCACCACCGGGTGAAGACCTTCGCCAGCCAGCTCCGGGTGTACCGCGAGGTGACGGGCGCGGCCGTGACCCTGGACGACCCGGCCCACGCCCTGGCGGAGGTGGACCGCGTCATCGACAGCGTCCTGACCACGAAGCGGCCGGGCTACATCGAGATGCCGAGGGACCTGATCCGGGCGGAGGTGCCGTTGCCGGCCGGCCGGCCGGCCGAGGGGCGCCCGCGGGACGAGGCGGCGGTGGGCGAGGCCATGGCCGAGGTGCTGGCCCGCCTGCGGGCGGCCCGGGCGCCCGCCATCTACGCCGGCGTGGAGATCCGGCGCTTCGGGCTGCACGAGAAGCTGATCCCGCTGGCCGAGAAGTACGGCCTGCCCGTGGCCACGTCGCTGGACAGCAAGGCGGTGTTCCCGGAACAGCACCCGCTGTTCGTGGGGAACTACCTGGGCGAGGTGGGATCGGCCCGGGCCCGCGAGGTGATGGAGGGGGCCGACTGCGTGCTGATGCTGGGCGCCCTCATGACGGACGTGAACACGGGCATGTACTCCGCCCGCTTCGACAGGCGCAAGGTCGTCTCGGCCCTCCACGAGGGGGTCACCGTCAGCTATCACCGCTTCCCGGACGTGACCCTGGAGGACCTGCTGGACGCCCTCCTGGCCCAGCCCGACCCGCCGCGGCGCGCCGCCCCGCTGCCGCCCGCGCCGCCCGCGCGCCGGGCCGCCCCCGCCGGTCCCCTCACGCCGGACGCCATCATCGCCGTGCTGAACCGGATGGCGGCAGGCCGGCCCATCTCCTACACGGCGGACGTGGGCGACGCGCTGTTCGCCAGCGTGGACCTGGCGACGGACCTGTTCCTGGGCCCCGGCTACTACGCCAGCATGGGCTTCGCCGTGCCGGCGGCCGTGGGCGCGGGGCTGGCCCAGCCGGACCGGCGCCCCGTGGCCCTGGTGGGCGACGGCGCCTTCCTCATGACCGGCCTGGACCTGGCGACGCTGGTGCGCCTGAACCTGCACGCCATCGTGATCCTCTTCAACAACCAGCGCCACGGCATGCTGGCCGCCATCGACGGTCCGGCGCGATCCTACGAGCTGCCGGCCCCCGACTACGTGCGCCTGGCCGAGAGCCTGGGGGCGCGGGGCGCGCGCGCACACACCGCCGAGGAGCTTGAGAAGGCCCTGGCCGAGGCCCTGGATGCCCCGGCCGCCACCCTCATCGACGCCGTGATCCCGCCGGACGCGCTCTCCCGCACCATGCAGCGCTTGGGCGCCGTCGCGCGCCGCCTGCGTTCTCGCTGAGCGCTGCACCCTCGCCGCGTCGCCGCGTCGCCCCCTCGCCGCGTCGCCCCATCCCGACCCGCGCAGATGAATCAGTCCCCAGCGCCCTCCTCCAGGTAGGTCAGGGCCACGGGGGGCGACGGGCTGAGGACTTCCGGCTCCGACGCATGTGTCTTGCAGGGCTGGACCTCCTCCCGCACCTCGCCCCCGATGATCGTGAAGATCTGTTTGCATCCGCACTGCCGCGTGATCCGGACGCTGGTCATGGCTCCCCCCCTTCCACCTCGTTTCGGGGCGCCCCCGCGCCGTGCCGCCGGGACCGCCGGTGGGCGCCGCGCGGACGCGGCGCCCAACGGCGTCGAGGGCCCGAGGCTACCGTCCATCCTAGTGGGCGGCCTCGCGCGCGTCCAGGGGCATCGCGAGACGGCGGCCGGGAAGACCGGTGTACCCGCCGGCGGGACGGCTTGCGCCGGGCGAGGAAGTAGTGATATGTGGTGCGGG
>DASPOZ010000059.1:0-14939 GCA_035625755.1 Candidatus Sulfotelmatobacter sp. | reverse complement strand
GCGGCGTACATCCCAGTACGCCTCACTCGGCCCTTCGCGCGCCGCCTTGCACCTGGGCCCTTTTGAGCGGCCTGCCCTGGGGGCTGGTTCGTTGGGGGCGTGGTGAGGCCGCCGGGGCTCGGCGCCCCGGCGCCGGCACAGAGGCACAACGGCCGCGTTCCCGCGCTCGGTCCTGCGTCGGGGTGGATGGATTGAAGCAGAGGTTGGGCCGCCTGGTGAGAACAACGTCTTGCAACAGAGTGATCTTTACCCTCGCGATCGCTGCAATCATGCTTGATGTCGCTCTCGCCGCCGAGAACGCTCTTCTTGTTCCCCCAGAGGTCTCGACCCTTGTGCCCTCTGTTAGCTCGGTGGCAACAGGTGGTTACTGGGAGCAAGGCGGCAAGCGAGGCAGTTACCGTGTCATTGTCCTAAACATCGGATGGGAGCGGATAAGGTCCAGCGTGTGGATCCAATGGATCGAAGAGAACGCTGCCGAGCAATCCCTCCGCGTAGCAGCCACTGTGGCTGTCTCGGAGATCGGTAACCTACGCTGGTCCGTTGGGGTTCCGGAGCTTGTACCGTCGAAGACGGGGACCATTGTGCGGCTGAAGGCAGTGGAGACGCACTCGTTGAGGGATGTGTTGTTTGAGCTATCGCTTGGGGAGGTGGGCCGTTACAGGTGTATTCGCTGCGTACAATGAGTGGCCCATGTACGCCCTGCAGCGGATGGCGGGGCCAGGGGCGACGGTGGATCGAGTCAGTAGAGCGCCTGCGCCACCGCCGAGCCCGATCCATCGTTTATACGTACGGCGGGGCGTCGGGCACGGGTAGAGCGGAATGATTCAGGCGGAGGGGATCGGGAAGGGGTACGGGGCGTGCGGGCTGTTCCGGGATTTGACGTGGCACATCCGAGAGGGGGCGCGCATCGGGCTGGTGGGGCCGAACGGGGCCGGCAAGACCACCCTGTGCCGGATCCTGGCCGGACTGGAGGCGGCGGATGCGGGGGTGGTGCGCCGGCCCCGCGCGTGCACCATCGGATATCTGGCGCAGGAGGTAGAGGTGGGCCCGGAGGGCAGCGTGCTGGGCCACGTGCTGGACGGCTTCCCGGAGGTCCGCCGCCTGGAGGAGGAGATGGCCGCCCTGGCCCCCCGGATGGCCGCCGCCGCGGACGCGGAGGGCCACAGCCGGGGGGAGAGCGCGGCGGACCTCACGCGCCGCTACGGGGAGCTGCAGCACCGCTACGAGGTGCTGGGCGGCTACCGGCTGGAGACCGACGCCCGGGCCATCCTGGGCGGCCTGGGCTTCGCGCCGGACGACGTGCAGCGGCCCCTGGCCGCGTTCTCCGGCGGCTGGCGGATGCGGGCGGCCCTGGCCCGCCTCCTGCTCGCCCGCCCGGATCTCCTGCTCCTGGACGAGCCCACGAACCACCTGGACCTGGAGGCCCTCGCCTGGCTGGAGGGCTTCCTGGCGCCCCACCCCGGCACCATCATCCTGGTCTCGCACGACCGGCACTTCCTGAACCGCATGGCCGACGAGATCGCCGAGCTGGAGCTGGGGAGCTTCACCCGCTATCCCGGCACCTACGACGATTATCTGGAGCAGAAGGCGGCCCGGGCCGAGCTGCTGGAGGCGACCCGCCGGCAGCAGGCGAAGCGCGTGGCCGAGATCCAGCGGTTCATCGAGCGGTTCCGCTACAAGGCCACCAAGGCCCGCCAGGTGCAGAGCCGGGTGAAGGCCCTGGCGAAGATGGGCCGCGTCGAGGCGGGGCGCGCGCCGAAGCGGATCCACTTCCGCTTCCCCCAGCCACCCCACGGCGGGCAGGTGGTGTGCGCCCTGCGCGGCCTGCACAAGGCCTACGGCGAGACGGTCGTCTACGCCGGGGTGGACCTTACGCTGGCCCGGGGCGACCGCATCGCCCTGGTGGGCCCCAACGGGGCCGGCAAGAGCACGCTCCTGAAGGTCCTGTCCGGGGTCCTCCCTTTCGAGCGGGGCGAGCGGGCGCTGGGCCACAACGTCTCCGTGCACTACTACGCGCAGCACCAGCTGGACCAGCTCACGCCGGCCAGGACCGTGCTGGAGGAGATCGAGGCGGCCGCCCCCGACGAGGCCCGGGAGCGCCTGCGCGGCATCCTGGGGGCCTTCCTCTTCGGCGGGGACGACGTGGAGAAGAAGGTGGCCGTCCTCTCGGGCGGCGAGCGGGCGCGCCTGGCCCTGGCCAAGATGCTGGTCCGCCCGGCCAACTTCCTCTGCCTCGACGAGCCCACCAACCACCTGGACCTGCCCGCGCGCGAGGTGCTGGAGGCGGCCCTGGCCCGGTTCGAGGGGACCATCGTGTTCATCTCCCACGATCGCTACTTCATGAACCGCCTGGCCACCCAGGTGGTGGAGGTGAAGGGCGGCCGGCTGCGCGCCTTCCCGGGGGACTACGACGCGTACCTGGAGCGGGCCAGCCGGGAGGCGGCGGCGGCCGCCCCGCGCGGCGCCGCGGCGGGCCAGGCGGCCGGTGAGGGCCGCAACGGGGCGGGGCCCGGGCCGGCCGCGGGCCCGGCCCCGGGCCGGCGGGCGGAGCGCCGCGCCCGGGCGGAGGCGCTGCAGGCGCGCGGCCGCGCCCTGCGCCCCTTGCGCGACCGCCTCCGGGCCGTGGAGGCGGAGATCCAGGGGCTGGAGGGGCGCCTGGGCGCGCTGGGGCACGCCATGGCCGATCCCTCCCTCTACAAGGACGGCGACCGTGCCCGCACGGCCGCCCACGAGAAGCGGACCGCCGAGGCGCGCCTGGGCGCGCTGCTGGCCGAGTGGGAGGACCTCTCGCACCAACTGAGCAACGAGCAATGAGTAACGAGCAATGAGCGATGAGTAACGAGCAATGAGGGGCGACTCATCGCTCATCCCTCATTGCTCGTTGCTTCCGGGAGGGAGGGCGGCGTGAGCGAGGCGCGATCGTTGGAGCGCGGGCAGCGCGTGGAAGTCTGGACGAGCACGTTCCGCCTGGTGGGCTACATCTATCTCCCGCAGGTCGTCGGCGGGGGCACCGCCCGCCTCTCCACCGTCCTCAACGACTCGTCCCGCCAGTTCATTCCCCTGACGCGCGTGGTCGTGTACCGCCGCGGCGAAGATCAGGCGGCGGCGCAGCAGGAGTTCCTGCTGGTGAACCGGGACAGCATCGAGGTCATCCGCCCGCTGGAGTGACCCCGGCGGGCGGCTCGCGCCCGGGCCGCCATCCCCGGTGCCTCCCGCGGTGTTTCTTGACACGCGGGGGGCTCCGCGCCAGGATAAGAAACAGGGTACGGCCGGGGCGCCGCCCCGGCCGCTGGGCCGCGCCGGCTCGCGCGGCCGGGCGAACACACGGGAGGGAGGGCCAGGGGTCATGCCGCTGCCGGGGCGCCGTTACCTTGCCTCCTCCATCCGCTTCAAGTTCATCGTCTGGTTCCTCGCCATCTCGCTGATCCCCGTGGTCCTCATCGGGGTGCTGGCGTACGTTCAGGCGCGTCGCCTGCTGGAGACCCAGATCTCCGACCGGCTGGGCGGCGCCGCCAAGGTGGGCATGGAGCAGCTGGACCGCTTCTTCTTCGAGCGCCTGGGCAACCTGCGCGAATGGGCCCAGGACCAGACCGTGAAGCAAGACCTGGCCACCGGCGCCCGGCGCAGCCTGGAGGAGAAGTTCACCCACTGGGTGCGCACCTACCTGGTGACGGACTTCGTCAGCGTGTACGACGCGCGCGGGCGGCTCATCGCCATGAACAACAAGGACGCCGATGGCAAGACGCTGCCCGTCCACCGCGTGCAGGGCATGGACCGGGGCGGGGAGGCGTGGCATCCCGGGGCCGAGGCCGGCTTCCTGTACCTGCAGGACCTGCACATCTCGCCCCTGGCCAGGGCCCTGGGCCTGGGCGAGCGCCGGGTGGTCGGCCTGGCCGCGCCGCTGGAGTACGGAACGGGGTCGCGCCGGGAGACCGGCGTGCTGTACGTGGAGATCGGGTGGGAGCGCGTGCAGGACCTGCTGGATCTGGTGGAGAAGGACTTCGCCGGCATGGGCTACGCCACGGCCAAGGCCTACCTGGTGGGGCCGGATGGGGACACGGTGATCGGCCTCCGCGATCGCTCCGCCTACGGCAAGCGCCTGCGGAGCGACCTGGGCTTCGCCGGGCTCGATACCGCCATGCTCCGCCAGGGCGGGACGTCGCACATCACGGTGGGGGGGCGGCCGCACCTGGCGGCGGCCTTCCCCTCGCGGGGGTTCCTGGGCGCGCCCTCCCTGCAGTGGACCTTCGTGGTGACGGCCGACGCCACCGACGCCCTGAGGCCCGTGACGACCCTCGGCCAGGTGACGGCGGCGCTGGTGGTACTGGTGGGGCTGGCCGCCGCGGCCGCCGCCGCGGGGCTGGGGACGCGGGTGGCCCGGCCCATCCGGGACCTGGCCGGGCACGCGGCGGCGGTGGGCGCCGGCGACCTGGAGCGCTCCATCACCATCCCCTCGCGCGACGAGGTGGGTCACCTGGCCGACGCCTTCAACCGGATGACCGCGGCGCTCCGCCGCACCCAGGCGGAGCGCGAGCGGGCGGAGGAGGAGCGGCAGCGGTCACAGCACCAGCTCCTCCAGGCGGAGAAGCTGGCCAGCGTGGGCAGCCTGGCGGCCGGCATGGCCCACGAGATCAACAACCCGCTGGGGGGCATCCTGCAGAACGCGCAGCTTTTGGAGTACGGCCTGGACGCGGGGGACGCGCAGACGCGCCAGGCCCTGGCCCGCCACGGCCTGGACGAGCCTGCCCGCGATGCCGTGGGGCGGTACGTGAAGGGGGAGCTCAGCGAGCACCTGGCGGCCATCCAGGAGTGCGGCCGGCGCGCCGCCCGCATCGTGCGCGGCCTCCTGGACTTCTCGCGCAAGCGGGAGACGCGCATCGAACCCCAGGACCTGGGGCGCGTGGTGGAGGGGGCGCTGGCCCTGGCCTCCCACGAGTACGACCTGAAGAAGCGGTACGACTTCAAGCAGATCGCCATCCACGTGGAGGTGGCGCCGGACCTGCCGCCCGTGCCCTGCGACCCCCAGCAGATCCAGCAGGTGCTGCTGAACCTCATCAAGAACGCCGCCCACGCCATGTACGGCCTGGCCGAGGCCCGCCCCGGCTACCGCCCCCGGCTGGACCTGCGCATCACCCGTCGCGACGGGATGGCCGCCATCGAGGTGGCGGACAACGGGCCCGGCGTGCCGGCCCCTCTGCTGGAACGCATCTTCGAGCCCTTCTACACCACCAAGGGGGCGGACGAGGGCACGGGCCTGGGCCTCAGCGTCAGCCAGTTCATCGTGCACGACGTCCACAAGGGGCAGCTCCGGGTGGAGAGCCGCGAGGGGGAGGGGACGCGCTTCGTCATCGAGCTCCCCCTGGCCCCCGGCCCGCCGCCCGAGGCCGCCGCGTGACAGGCTGCTGAAAAAGGCCCTGATGCAGGCGAGGCAGCGGAGGAGAGGGGTTGGGCCTTTTTCAGCAGCCTGCCGCAGCAGGCTGGCCAAGAACCCGTGTCCCGCAGGCTGCTCAAAAAGGTCCAGATGCAAGGCGGCGTGCGAAGGGCCGAGTGAGGCGTACTCCGCGTACGCCGCAGCGAGCGCCCGAGCGCGCCAACGCCGCAGATGGGCCTTTTTCAGCAGCCTGCTAAGGCGCCGGCCGGCGGCGCGGCGCGCACCCGCGGGCCCATGCGGCGCGTCCTGATCGTGGATGACGAGGAGGCGATCCGCCGGAGCCTGGCCATCTACTTCCGGCGGCGCCTCGGCTACCAGGTGGCCGAGGCGGGCACGCTGGATGACGCCGTGGCCGCCGCCGGGGCGGGCCCGCTGGACCTGTGCGTGATGGACATCCGCCTGGGGGGCGATCACGGCCTGGAGGCCCTGACCCGCGTGCGCCGGCTCCACCCCGGCCTCCCCGCCATCATCTTCACCGGCTCCACGCACTTCGGCTGGTCGCCCGAGCTGGCCCGCCTGGGCCTGGGCCAGCACCAGGTCCTCTTCAAGCCGCTGGACGACCTGGAGATCATCGGCCGGCTGGCCGCGCGCCTGCTGGGGGACCCCGCGCCATGACCGCCCGCATCCTCGTCATCGACGACGAACCGGCGATCCGGAGCAGCCTGAGCAAGTTCCTCCGCGACCGCAAGGGCCACCACGTGGACGAGGCGGGCCACGGGGGGGAGGGCTGGAAGCGCCTGCGGGCCGCCGAGTACGACCTGGTGATCACCGACCTGGTGATGCCCGAGGTGGGCGGGCTCGAGTTCATCGCGCGCGCCCGCACCGAGTGGCCCGACGTCCCCATCATCGTCCTCTCCGGGCGCGCCGTGTTCCGGGACGTGGTGGAGGCGATGCGGGCCGGCGCCTACGACTTCATCGCCAAGCCGGTGGAGGACCTGGAGGAGCTGGCCGCGGTGGTGGACCGGGCCCTGGAGCGGCGCCGCCTGGTGGCCGAGAACGTGAGCCTCCGCGACCGCAACCTGGCCCTCCAGGAGGCCCTGGGCGCCGTCGCCGCGGCCGACGAGATCGTGGGGAAGAGCGCGGCGTTCCAGCGGGTGCTCAAGGACGCCGAGACGGTGGCCCCCACCGATTCCACGGTGCTGCTGCGGGGCGAGACGGGCACCGGGAAGGAACTGGTGGCGCGCGCCATCCATCGCCTGGGCGCGCGGCGGGACCAGCCGCTGGTGGTGGTGAACTGCGCCGCCATCCCCGCCACCCTCATCGAGAGCGAGCTGTTCGGGCACGAGAAGGGGGCCTTCACGGGAGCGGTCCACCGGCGACGGGGCCGGTTCGAGCTGGCCCACGGGGGGAGCATCTTCCTGGACGAGGTGGGGGACATCCCCCTGGAGACCCAGGTGAAGCTCCTGCGGGTCCTCCAGGAACAGACCTTCGAGCGGGTGGGCGGGAACGAGAGCCTCAAGGTGAGCGTGCGGCTCATCGCCGCCACCAACCGGGACCTGGAGGCCATGGTGGCCCAGAAGACCTTCCGGGCGGACCTCTTCTACCGCCTCAACGTCTTCCCCATCACGCTGCCCCCGCTGCGGGAGCGGAGGGACGACATCGTGCCGCTGGCCCTGCACTTCGCGGGCAAGCACGCCGCCCGCATGCGCCGCACGGTGGAGGGCATCGCGCCCGACACCCTGGAGCGCCTCCAGGCGTACCCGTGGCCGGGCAACGTGCGCGAGCTGGAAAACGTGATCGAGCGGGCCGTGATCTACTGCCGGGACGGCTGGCTGCACGTGGACCCCCAGGCCCTGCCCCGCGGCGAGGCGGGCCCGGCGGCGGACGAGGCCCTGGTGCCCCTGGAGGAGTGGGAGCGGCGGTACATCCTGCGCGTCCTGCAATACACCGGAAATCTCATCGAGGGCGAGAAGGGCGCCGCCCGCATCCTGGACCTGCATCCCAGCACGCTGCGCAACCGCATGATCCGGCTGGGGATCAAGCGCGCCTCCCCGGGGCAGGACTGAGGGACGAGGACTGAGGACTGAGAGGCGGACGGTTCCCACTCAGTCCTCATCGCTCAGTCCTCAGTCCTGGGGAGAGGGGGTGCAGCGCCTGCGCTGGCTGCGCGAGGCCCTGGCCGAGGGCTGGGACCACCCCATTCTGACCGAGTACGATGCCACGCTGGCCCGGCTCTCCCGGGAGGCCCAGCGGGCCACCCGCCGGCCGCGATGAGGTGCCGCCGCCCCCTCGCCGCCCCCTTCTCCCGGTCCTTTCTGCACGACAGGCCGACGGCGGGCACAGCGTTCATATTTCTTGGCCGACCGGCCTACTGGTAGTTCGGCATCGGGGAGGTGGCTATGTTGCGGGTGCTTTCTGTTGCTGGCCTCGCGCTCCTCTTGGCGAGCTGTCAGTTCCAGAAGGAAGCGGATGCCAAATTTGGTGATCAGCACTTCAAAACAGCTATCGCACTGATCGAGCTTCACAAGATTCGCTACGGTACCTACCCTGAAACTCTGAAGGAACTTAAGTTCACTGGTGAGTGGGATGTAATCGCGATTTCTTCAGTTGAGTATCGTCGGTTCGAGAACGGATACGAACTCAACCTCACTCGAGGTTGGTTTGGGAAGCCGGAAGTGACATACCCTCCTGAATTCTGGAGGGGGATCGGGCTCGTTGCCTCAAACGTCAAGAGTGGACACTGACGTATCGATGCCGACCCCGGCGCTCGAGCGGAGCGTCGAGCGGCAGTGTCGCTTGGTAGCCGTCGCGGATCGCGCGCCGGCGCCCGCTCAGCTTTGTCGTTGGCTTGCAGGTGCGTCGGGTCGGGTGGAACTGGGCTGGGGTCCGGCAGGGGCTTAATGCGCATCTATGACATCTCGGTCCCCATCCGCGAGAGGATGCCGACGTGGCCGGGGGATCCGGCGGTGAAGGTTTCGCTCGCCATGTCCATGGAGCGGGGGGACGGGGCGAATGTTTCGGCCCTGTCCATGGGGGCCCACACGGGCACGCACTTCGACGCGCCGTATCACATCGTTCAGGGTGGGATGACGGTGGACCGGTTGGACCTTGAGACGCTCGTGGGGCCGTGCCGCGTCTTCGAGATCCGCACCGAGGACGAGATCGACGTGACGCACCTGCGCGGCCTGCCGCTCAAGGGCACGGCGCGCGTCCTGTTCAAGACGACGAACTCGAACCTCTGGGCCGCCCGCGACGAATTCTACGAGGACTTCATTTCCCTGACGCCCGCGGCCGCGAAGTTCCTCGTGGGCATGGGGGTGAAGCTGGTGGGGGTGGACTACCTGTCCGTGGAGGCATACAACGCGCAGGGGGCGCCGGCCCACCTGGCGCTGCTGGGGGCAGGGGTGATCATCCTGGAGGGGCTGAACCTGGCGGACGTCCCGCCCGGGGACTACGAGCTGATCGCCCTCCCGCTGAAGATCGAGGGGGCGGAGGGGGCGCCGGGGCGGGTCCTGCTGAGAAGCTACGGCCCGTGACGGCCTCGGTCTTCGGACGCGGTGGATCGCACGGAGGCATGAACCGGCCATGGCGAACCTGAACATTCTGGCCGCAGATAAGTGTCGGTGGGATGGGGTGGCCCTGGGCGAGGTGATGATCCGGTTCGACCCCGGGGACGTGCCGTTCGAACGGGCCCGCACCTGCCGCGTCTGGCACGGAGGCGGCGAGACGAACGTGGCCGAGGGGCTGGCCTACTGTTTCGGCCTGCGCGCCACGGTCCTCACGGCCCTGGTGGACGACGGCTTCGGCCGGAACATCGCCAACCAGCTCCGCGAGGCAGGCGTGGATACGGGCCACATCCTGTGGTTCGCCCCCGGCGGCAAGGGCAAGTACGCCACGGACCGCAAGGGCACCCTGATGAACGGGATCAACGCCACCTTCGCGGGCAAGGGGGTGGTGCCGTCCAAGACCGAGTACTACCGGGCCCACACCCCCGTGCGCGAGGTGGGGGCCGCGGACTACGAACTGGATCGGCTCTTCGGCCGGGAGGGCGTGCGCTGGGCCCACACCGGGGGCATCTACAGCGTGCTCTCGCCCAAGACGGCGGAGACGGCCATCGCGTACCTCAAGAAGGCGGGGGAGCACGGCGCCCTCCGCTCCAGCGACCTGAACTACCGCGCCAACGTGGAGCCGGACGGGGAGCGGGCAAGGAAGATCAACCGCCAGATCGTGCCCCACGTGGACTTCCTGGTGGGCAACCAGACCGATTTCGACGACGCCCTGGGGTACACGGCGGAGAAGGCCGAGGGCGCCGCCTTCGAGCAGTGGCTGGAATCGTACGCCGGCCTCCTGCGCCGCGTGGCGAAAGACTACCCCAACCTCAAGCTCATCGGCACCCAGCTCCGCGGCGCCCACTCGGCGGACCGGATCGACTGGGGCGCCGTGCTGTACGACGTGGCCGAGGACAAGCTGTACCAGGCCGCCGTCCGGCGCAACGTGGAGATCGCCGACCGCACCGGCGGCGGCGACTCGTTCGTCTCGGGCGTGGTGGCGGCGCTGCTCAAGGGCAGGGGGCCGCAGGACGCGGTGGAGTGGGGCGCCGCCCACGGCATCCTGGTGCAGGAGACGCCCGGCGACACCACCATGGTGACCCAGGCCATGGTGGAAACGGAGGTGGTCCGCGCTCGCAAGGGCGGCGGCGTCGTCGCCCTGCGATAGCAGGCCGCTGAAAAGGACCCATCTGCGGCGTTGGCGCGCTGGCGCACTCCCTGCGGCGTACCCGGCGTACGCCTCAGTCGGCGCTGCGCGCGCCGCCTTGCATCTGGGCCCTTTTGAGCGGCCTGCGTGAGGCGAGCTACTCAGGCGGCCGGTGGTTTGGAGGGAAGGACGATGACAGAAAGGTACAGCAGGGATCCGGCGCGGGTGGACAAGGCGCTGCGCGCGAAGGGCGTGGTGGTGGTGATGGGGCGGGACGCGGCGCGCACCCCGCAGGACGTCATCAACACCGTGCAGGCCATCCACGAGGCCGGCTACGTGGTGGAGGTCACCTTCCGCATCCCGGAGGGCATCGTGCGGGAGGCCATGGCCGAGCTGCGCAGGCTGCGCGCCGAAAGCTTCAAGACCCGACCCCACGACCCCCTGCTCCTGGGCGTGGGCAGCGTCATCAACCCCCGCGAGCTGGAGGCGGCCATCGAGCTGGGCTTCGACATGATCGTGGGGCCCGATTCGGGGATGGGCGGCTGCCGCGAGCCCATCGAGTTCGTGCGCATGGTGCGGGCCGCCCGGGTCTTCGGCGTGCCGGGCACCTTCTCGCCCGCCGAGTTCGCCTACTTCCTGGAGCGGGAGGACGGCCTGGAGCCCGACGGCATCAAGGTCTTCAACTCCAGCATCTACGGCCCCGGCGGCGTGGGGGCGCTGTTGGCCCCGTACCAGCGCGATCGGCACGGCGGCAAGCTGATCATGCCCACGGGGGGCGTCAACGCGAAGACGGGCGCCGCCTTCCAGGAGCAGATCGCCAGGCGCGGGTTCTTCCCCGTGCTGGGCATGTCGGCCCCGCTGGAGCTGGTGACCGAGCGGAAGAAGCCCGGCGACCTGGACACCCTCCGCGAATCTTTGAGCAAGTTCAAGGAAGAGTTCAAACCCTTCAAGGGTTGAACCGCCAGGGCTGCCCGCCTCTGGCGGGCGCCAAGGTCGCCAAGACCCGCCAGGCTGCCGGAAGGGAACGACAGGTGCAATGAAAGCGAGGCGGATGATACTGGCCCTTTGGGCCGTCCTGGCCGTCGCGACGCCCGGCTTCGGGCAGGAGCTGCCCAAATGGGAGCCGGGGAGGTTCGCCTACGTCACCGCCGAGGCGGACAGCACCCTTGCGGTTGTTGACCTCAGGACGGAACAGATCACCAAGACACTTCCCACGGGGAAGAGGCCCCACGCCCTGGTCTTTGCGAAGGAGAAGGGCTATGTCAACAACCGAGGCACGCGCGACCTGACGGTGATCGACGGAAATGCCTTCTCCGTCCTGAAGACGATTCCGCTGCCTGCCACATCGTGGCAACTGGAGCTCTCGCCCGGCGGCAAGACGCTGGCCGTGGCGTACCGGGACGCCCTGGCCCTGTCCCTGATCGACACGGCCACCGATACCATTGTCAAGACGATCCCGGTGGGAAAGGCGCCCGAGAAATTCACCGGCGCCATGATGCGGCACCCGTACTGGTCGCGGGACGGGAAATATGTCTACGTCCAGGACGACGTGAACAACGCGCTCCTCAAGATCGAGGCGCTCACCCTCCAGGTGGCCACCACCTTGCCCCTACCCGGCCCGAACCATTACCTCCATCCCACCAGGGACGGCCGGTACCTGTACGCGTTGAATGAACGGACGAAGGGCGGAATATCCATCACGGTCATTGAGGCGGCGACGGACCGGCTCGTCAAGGAGATCCCCGTCCCGCTGGAGCCGGGGGAGCCCGGCAACGGGCACCACGGTGAATTCAGCGAGGACGGCCGGTTCTTCTACTTCTGCAACATGGGCGGGAGGACCGTGGCCGTCATCGACACTGTGAAGATGGAGGTGGTGAAGGCGCTTCAGGCCGGCGCCGGGGCCGGCCATCCCAAGCTCGCGAAGGACGGCAAACATATTTTCGTCGTCGCGCACAAGGATAACGTGGTCACCGTCATCGACACGGCCAGGCAGGAGGTCGCCAAGCACGTCCCGGTGGGCACCGGCAAGGAGGCCGCCCACACGGGGTACTTCACCCCGGACGGCCGGTATTTCTACATGGTCAACGCCGAGGACAACGTCATCAACAAGATCGACGTGGCAAGGATGGAAGTGGTCTCGCGGATCTCGGTGGGCAGGCAGGCCATGATGATGGTGGTGAGGCACGGGCTCGACGTTGAGACTGGCGAATAGCGGGCTCTATGGACATCCGGGGCAAGGTGGCGTGGATCACGGGCGGGAAGCGGGTCGGCCAGGTGGTGGCAGAGGCCCTGGCCCGCCGCGGGGCCCACATCGCGGCCAGCTACCGTGGCTCGCGCGCCGAGGCCGAGGAGACGGTGCGCCGCGCCGAGGCACTCGGCGTGAAGGGCCTCGCCGTCCGGGCGGACGTCTCAAAGGAGCACGATGTGCGCGCGGCGGTCGAGGCCATCCGCGACGCCCTCGGCGGCATCCACATCCTGGTGAACATGGCCTCGGCCTACGCGCCGCCCGCGGGGCTCCCCGACGGCGCGCTCTGGGACTTCCACCTGGATGCCAACCTGCGCAGCGCCTACCTGTGCTCCACCCACGCCGCGCCGCTGATGCGGCAGGCGGGCGGCGGCCGCATCGTGAACTTCTCCGACTGGGCCTCCCTGGGCCACCCCTACGGCGGCCGCGGCATGGTGGAATACCACACGGCCAAGGCGGGCGTGGCGGCCCTCACGCTGGCCCACGCCCGCGCCTTCGCCCCCGAGGTCCTCGTGAACGCCGTGGCCCCCGGCCCCATCCTGCCCCCGCCCGGGTACACCCAGAAAGAGATCGAGGCCGTGGAGAAGCTCACGCCCCTCCGCCGCTGGGGCGGCGCGGAGGAGATCGCCAAGGCCGTCCTCTTCCTCGTGGAGACCGACTTCGTCACCGGCGAGGTCCTCCGCGTGGACGGCGGCCGCCACCTCGCCTAGCAAACTCCCCCAAGGGGCCCGATAACTTTCCCCGCCGCCGGGGCGGGGAGGAGGCGGCGGAGTGTTCTCGGCGGCCTGTCACACGGCGGGGCGGCGCTCCAGAAGGCAGCGGATTGTGGAAAGGAGGGACCGGGCGAGGACCCGATTCCGCTCCGTCGGCGGCGTCCCCGGTGGGCCCGGGCTGTCTGCCCCCGCCAAAAGGACGATCGGGATGATCCGCAGGCGGGGGTCGGCTTGCAGCGCGCGGACGCCCGCCAGGCCGTCCAGTTCCGGCATGAGGTAATCGATGAGGATCAGGTCGGGGGGGTCCGCGCGGATGGCCGCCAGGGCCGCCGCCCAGCCCCCACAGGCCACGACCCTGTACCCCGCCGCGGCGAGGCATTCCCGGAGGAACTCCAGGAACGGCGGATCGTCGCCGGCCACCACCACGCGGGGAGGCGTGCTTCCCACTGCCCGCACCTGGGAGCGCCCCGGCGAAGGATGGAGGGTCCGTGCGGCCGCCGGCGCTACACCTCAGCGCGGGCACGGGGTCTTCCTTCGCGTGGGGCCGAGGATGTCAGGGCCGCGAACCGGAGCGCAATGACATTTGTCATGCGGGGCGTGGCGCGGCGGCGGCGGGGCATGAAGGGAGGCTATACGCGGAGACCGCGGCGGTTCAGGACAAGTGGCTTCAGGTGCCTGCGTCTCTTTCCCGCGAGGGGGATGGGCTCTACGGCTTGCCGGCGGGCTGCCGATAGCGGGCGAGGATGTGCTGGCCGGTCGGGCCGACCAAGTTCTGCCAGGCCACCTCGGCGCTGCGGGCCGCCCTTGTGAACGTCCGGCGCAGCGCAGGCGAGATCGTCGTGGTGATGGTGACGCCATTCGCGCGCAAGCCGGCGTAGTTCTCGTCGATCCGCGCGCGCACGGCGCGCCATTGGCGCTCCTCGGTTGCGGCGGCGGCCTCGCCCACGGCGCGCTGCAGGTCGCCCGGCAGGCGCTTCCACGTCGCCAGATTGAGGGTCGTGAAGCTGAGCGGCACGACGTAGGTGATCTCGGTGAAATGGGGCAGATATTCCCACAGGCGGCGCCCCGCATCGTTGTCGCCCGTGGACAGGACGGCCGCGATGGACCCCTCCTTGATCCGCGAAACGGCTTCGCCGAAGATCAGGCGCTCCGGCTTCGCGCCGGCCGCGCGCAGCACCTTCAGGCCGACCGGGTCGTAGACGCGGATGGCGAGGCCGCGGAGGTCATCAGGCTGGGTGATCGGCTTCTTGGCCCAGATGCCCGAGGCCGGCCAGGGCGTGACGTAGAGCAGCCTCTGGCCGCTGTCGGCGAACACCTTCTCGTAGGTCGGTCGCGCCGCGTGGTAAAGCCGGAGCGCGTCGTCGGTGCTGGTGACGAGAAACGGTAGCGACGGCAGTACGAATACCGGATGGAACCCGCGCAGCGCGCCGTTGATGGCGTCGCCTACCATCACGAAGCCGCCGGCGACCGCCGGGGGCATGCCGGCCGATCTGAAGCCCGACTCCGCGTCGAAGGTCGGCTTGGCCGCGATGCGTCCCCCGCTCGCCTGCCCCAGCGCCTCGGCGAGATGCTGCAGGCCCTCGCCGGCCATGGACGTGGCCGGGTACTCGGTCGCCAGGGTCCATTCGAGGGTCTGCGGCCACGCGGGGGCGGCCGCCAGAAGCAGGGCGCAGAGGACGCCGACGAGCCAGGCTGCCTTCGATCTCCGGGCGCGGCTCATGGCCTTCACCTCTCGCAACGCCTCCCGCGCCGGCCGCGCCGGGACGAGGCGCCGGGCCTGCCGGAGCGCCCGGCCGAATATGGCCGCCCGCCTCAATTACCCAGGCGACTGAGCTCGGCCCTTGCCCACTCGTATTCCACGAAGATGGTTACGCCCGTGGCGACCGACGCGCGAAACATTCGAATCGCCTCATCC
>DASPOZ010000058.1:0-3191 GCA_035625755.1 Candidatus Sulfotelmatobacter sp. | reverse complement strand
CCCGGCGCGTAGCCGATCTCCTCGCCCGTCGCCAGCCGGGCCAGTCGATCGCGCCCGCCGACACGCTCGAGATACGCCTCGTGATCCCTCGCCCCGAAGACGTACCGATCCAGGTACCGCGGGAGCGACGCCGGGTCCTGGGCGGCCGCCGCGTACTCCTGCAGGTGCTCGGCGTCGTAATCGTACCAGTGATAGAGGGCGGTGGGGTGGGCCCCGTAGGCCAGCGGCACCACGGCCTGGACGCGGTGCCCGGGGATGAGGGTCATCTCGGGCCAGTCGCGGATGGCGTCGGTGGGGACGATCTCCTCCGCGATCACGATCACGCCCCGGGCGGCGCGCGCGGCCTCCCAGTTGTCCCAGCGCGGCCCGTAGATGCGCGCGTTCCCCAGGGCGTCCGCCTCCTGCACCTGGAGCACCGCCACGTCGGGCGCCAGCGCCCGCAGGACCAGGAGCGGCTCGCCGGTGAAGGGACAGGTCACCTCGCCCACCTGGTCCGGCGCCACCTCGCGGGCCCGGGCCAGCACGTCCGAGGCCCGGATGGACCGGATGGGCATGAAGGGCAGCCCCAGGGCCCCGGCCAGGAACTTGAAGGTGAGGGCCAGGCCGCTGTAGGCCTCGGCGACGATCTGCCGCTGCTCGATGAGGCGGTTGATGCAGATGAGGAGGCCGAACTTGTCCAGCGATCCGCCGCCGTAGATGACCCGCTCCACGGCCCCGGCCCCCGCCAGCAGGTCCGACTCGAGCCCGCAGATCCCCTGCGAGATGGTGAGGCCGCGCCGCCCCTGCCGGATCAGCTCGCGGGCGAAGGCCATGGCGTTGCGGGCGATGGCGAAGCCCCCCAGGGCCACGTGGGCGCCATCCGGCACCAGGGCCGCCGCCCCGGCCAGCGTGGCGATCTTGCTTTCCTGCGCCGCCTCCATGTCCGCCGCTCTCCGGTGCCGTCGGCGCGGGGGCCCGCCGCCCGCCCCCGCGGCCCGCTCACTGCAGGGTGAGGATGTCCCTGGCGGGGAAGGTGGCCTTGAGGAGCCCCTGCTTGGCCGTGGCGTCCAGCACGGCCTGCACGTCGGCCTCGGGGAGGCCCTCCTCGAAGGCGGGCATCAGGATCTTCTCCGCCAGGTCCTTGGACAGCCGCGTGTAGTTCAGGAGCGTCAGGCGCGCCTCGGCCGGGTTGGCCTGGATGGCCCGGGTGGCCTTGGCGATGGCCCGCCGGAAGGCCACGACCTTTTCCGGGTTGGCCGCCAGCCAGCCTTTCTTGGCGAACCAACTGGCGATGAGGGACCGGGGGCCGAAGGCCTTGAAGGGCGCGCCCTCCAGCACGCGGGTGCTGCCGGCGGCCTGGCTGGCCGTGACGAACGGCTCCAGCATCACCGCCGCGGCCACCTGCTTGCTCTTCAGGGCCGCCTCCATGTTGGGGAAGGGGACCTCGACGAACTTCACCTTCTCCGGCGCCACGCCGTTCGCCTGGAGCCACGTTGCCGCCGCCACGTAGGGGATGTTGGCCAGCGTGTTCACCGCCACCGCCTTGCCCTCCAGGTCGGCGGCGCGCCGGACCGGCGAGTCGGCGGCCACCATGATCTTGTGGACGCGGTGGCCCTCCATCTCGCTGGCGCCGGGGGTGATGAACACGTGGTCGAACCCCTGCTCGTGGGCCAGGGCCACGGACACCACGTTGGACCAGCCCAGGTCCAGGCTTCCTCCCTCCACGGCGGGGGCCACGGCGGCGCCGCCGGCCATGCGCGGCAGGTCCACCGCCGAGAAGCCTTCTTCCTTCAGATAGCCCTTGGCGTCCGCCACGAAGATCTGCAGGCAGTCCCCCACCGGCAGGACCCCCACGCGGAGCTTCCCCAGGTCCTTGGTCTGCGCGGCCCCGGCCGCCCCCGAGAGGCCGCTCGCTACGAGGAAGACACTGACGATCCCGAGCAGCGCCCGCCGTGGCCATGTCCGCACCATCGCCCCCCTCCGTGACCGGCCCGCCGCGGCCGGCCCCATACGTTCGCGGGGGCCATCGTACCGCCCGGCCCGCCCCCCGTCGGTGCTTGAGCGCACAATCCGTAACATTTGGCTTGCCGGCCCCCAGCCGCGCCGGGAAGGGTGGCTGCATTCCGGGAGGGCGCCCCGTGAGGCAGTGGATGGGCGGTTGCGCGGCAAGGGGGATGGTTCTATAATAGAGCCATTTTGGCTCCATTTTGAATGTTCTATGGGGGACCCCATGCCGGTGACCCTGTCCATCAAGAGTGTCCCCGATCACCTGGCGGAGCGGCTCCGTCGGCGGGCGGCCCGCCACCACCGGTCGCTGCAGGGCGAGCTGCTGGCGATCCTGGAGGAGGCGGCGCTTCAGGACCGCTTGCTTACACCCGAGGAGTTGCTCGAACAGGTGCGGGCGGCGGGGCTCGAGACGCCTGGCGAATCGGTCCGTTTCGTGCGCGAGGATCGGCGTGCCCGTTCGCGTGGCTGACGCGTCGGCCGTCGGCGCCCTGGTCTTTGGCGAGCCGGGGGCCGACCGCGTCGTCCACCGGCTGGCCGGCGCCTCTCTGGTGGCCCCGGGCCTCCTGGGGTTCGAGCTGGCCAGCATCTGCCTCAAGAAGATGCGGGCCCACCCGCCGAAGGCCGCTCAGATCCTGGCGGCGTTCCGTATGGCCCGCCGCTTGGCGATCGAGTTCGTGGACGTTGTCCACGAGGAGGTCGTGACCCTGGCACGGCAGACCGGGCTCACCACGTACGACGCCAGCTACCTCTGGCTGGCCCGCCACCTGGGCGGCGACCTCGTCACACTCGATGAGCGCGTGGCCCGCGCCGCCGAGGCCCTGGCGCGGCGGCGGACCCCGTAGCCCCCGAGCCCGACACCGGATCCCACGCCGCTCCCACCCCGGCCGTGCGGCCCAGCCTCCGCCCCCACCCCCGCCTCTCACTCCGACACGCCCGATTCGTCACCGGCGGAGGAAAAATGGCCGGCCCCCCTTCCGCTGCTCCGCTGGGAAACAAGTCTGTTCAGTCTGCCCCGGCCCGCACCCCGAACGAGGGCCAACAGGCGAAGGGCGACGAGCGAAGGCGGAAGGATGTGGAGCGGCGGGAGGTCCGGCTACGAGGGGAGCTTGTCCAGGGCCATCAGGGCGAGCACGGCGGGGAGGTACACGATGGAGGCCAGCAGGAGGCGGCGGGCGGCGGGCGCGGAGCCCGCCACGGCCAGATGG
>DASPOZ010000057.1:0-4481 GCA_035625755.1 Candidatus Sulfotelmatobacter sp. | reverse complement strand
GGGGACGGCCGCCAGGAGGGCCTGCGTGTAGGGGTGCAGCGGCTCCCGGTACAGGGCGTCCCGATCCGCCAGCTCCACCAGGCGCCCCAGGTACATGACCGCCACCCTGTCGCTCACGTGCTGCACCAGCCGGAGGTCGTGGGCGATGAAGAGGTACGTCAGGCCGTAGCGCCGTTGCAGGTCCAGGAGGAGGTTCACCACCTGCGCCTGCACCGAGACGTCCAGGGCCGAGACCGGCTCGTCGCAGATCACCAGCTCCGGGCCCAGGGCCAGGGCGCGGGCGATGCCCAGGCGCTGCCGCTGGCCGCCGCTGAACTCGTGGGGGTAGCGCCCGAGGTGCGCCGCCGCGAGGCCCACCTGCTCCAGGAGCTCCCGCACCTTCGCCCGGCGCTCGGCGGCCGTCCCGATCCGGTGGATGACGAGGCCTTCCGCCACGATGGCCTCGGCCGTCATGCGCGGGTCCAGCGAGGCGGCCGGGTCCTGGAAGATGAACTGCATGCGGCGGCGCATGGCGCGCAGGGCCTGCCCCTGCAGGCGGAAGACGGGCTGCCCGTCGAAAGTCACCTCGCCCGCCGTCGGCTCCAGGAGGCGCACCAGGGTGCGCCCCAGGGTCGACTTGCCGCAGCCCGACTCCCCCACCAGGCCCAGCGTCTCCCCGCGGCGCACCGCCAGGCTCACCCCGTCCACCGCCTGTACCACGGCCCCGGCGTGGCCGAAGAAGCCCGCCCGCACCGGGTAGTGCTTGATCACCCCCCGCGCCTCCAGGAGCGGCCCCGCCGCCGCGGGCGTGAGGCGTGAGGCGTGAGGCGTGAGGGGCGCCGACTCAGTCCTCATGCCTCAGTCCTCATCCCTGCCTCGAGGAGGTAGCAGCGGGAGCGGCGCCCGGGGCCCGCCGGGAGCGGCGGCGGCGGGCCCGCGTGGCAGCGCTCCATCACCCGGCTGCAGCGGGGGGCGAAGGCGCAGCCGGGCGGCAGCGCCCCCGGCTCCGGCACGGCGCCCGGGATGGTCTCCAGCGGCGCGCGGCCGGCGCCGTTCCCTTGCGGCATGGCGCGCAGCAGGGCCTCCGTGTACGGGTGGCGTGGGGCGTGCAACACCTCCCCCGCCGGGCCCTCCTCCACGATCCGCCCGGCGTACATGACCAGGAGCCGGGAGGCGAACCCGCTCAGCAGCACCAGGTCGTGCGTGATCCAGAGGATGGCCAGCTCCAGCTCGGCCTGGAGATCGCGCAGCAGCTCCACGATCTGGGCCTGCACCGTCACATCCAGCGCCGTGGTGGGCTCGTCGGCGATGAGCAGGCGGGGCCGCCCCGCCAGGGCCATGGCCAGCATGGCGCGCTGCCGCATCCCGCCCGAGAGCTGGTGCGGATACTCGCGGGCCCGCCGCTCCGGGTCCGGGATGCGGACGCGGCGCAGCATCTCCACGGCCCGATTCCGGGCGGCCGCCCGCCCGGAGCCCTCGTGCACCCGCACCACCTCGGCGATCTGCTCGCCGATGGTCAGGACCGGGTTGAGGGACGTCATGGGCTCCTGGAACACCATGGCGATGGCCCGGCCCCGCACGTGGCGCAGGGCCCCCTCGGGCAGCGCCAGCAGGTCCACATCGCCGAACAGGATGCGCCCGCCCACGATCCGGGCCGGCGGGTTCGGCACCAGGCGCATGATGGAAAGGGCCGTGAGGGTCTTCCCCGATCCGGACTCCCCCACCAGCCCCAGGACCTCGCCGGTGTGGACGGCGAAGCTCACGCCGTCCACCACGCGGACGCTCCCGGAGGGCGTGGCCAGCTGGGTCTGCAGGTCGTGCACCTCCAGGAGGGCGCCCACGGTGGCTCGCGCCGGCCTACTGGAGCGCGGCGATGGCCGCCGCCATGCGGTCCATGCCCTGGGCGATCGCCTCGAAGCTGGTGGCGTACGAGAATCTGACGTGGCGGTCGGACCCGAACTCGATCCCCGGCACCACGGCGATCCGGGCCTCGCTCACCAGGAACTCGCAGACGTCGTTGGAGCCGCCCAGGGTGCCGCCCTTCCAGCGCCGGCCGAAGAGTCCCGAGACGTTCGGGAAGGCGTAGAAGGCTCCCTGGGGCACCGCGCACCGGATGCCGGGCATCGCCTGCAGCCTGCCCACGATGTACCTGCGGCGCCGGTCGAACTCGCCCGCCATCATGCGGACCGAGTCCTGCGGCCCGGTCAGCGCCGCCACCGCGGCGCGTTGCGCGATGGAGGTCGGGTTCGACGTGACCTGGCTCTGGAACGTCGCCATGGCCCGGACCGCCTGGCGGGGCCCCGCCGCATACCCGATCCGCCACCCCGTCATGGCGTAGCTCTTGGACATGGTGTAGACGAGGATCGTCCGCTCGCGCATCTCGGGGGCCAGGGTGGCGATGCTGCTGAACTCCACCCCGTCGTAGACCAGGTCCTCGTAGCATTCATCCGAGATCACCCAGAACCCGCGCTCTTGGGCGAGGCGCGCCAGGCCCTTCAGCTCGTCGCGGGGGACCACGGCCCCGGTCGGGTTGTTGGGCGAGTCGAGCAGGAGGGCCTTGGTCCGCGGGGTCACGGCGGCGGCCACGGCCTCGGCCCGCAGCACGAACCCATCGGCCTCGTCGGTGGGGACGACCACGGCGCGGGCCTCCGACAGCTTCACCTGCTCCGGGTAGGTCACCCAGAAGGGGCTGGGGATCAGGACCTCGTCCCCGGGCTCGAAGAGCACCTGGGCGATGTTGTAGAGGGAGTGCTTCCCGCCGCACGAGACGATGATCTCGTCCCGCGCGTAGTCCAGGCCGCTGGCCCGCTTGAGCTTGGCGCGGATGGCGTCCTTGAGTTCATTGATGCCGTCCGTGGCCGTGTACTTGGTGAAGCCCTCCTGCAGGGCCTGCACGGCGGCCTCCTTGATGTGCGTCGGCGTGTCGAAGTCCGGCTCGCCCGATCCGAAGGAGATCACATCGATCCCCTCGGCCTGGAGCTGCCGGGCGCGGGCGCTGATGGCCAGTGTGGCCGAGGGGGCGAGTTGCCTGGCGCGTGCGGTGATGGTCATGAACGTCCTCCGGCACCTGTGGGGGGGGCCGAGCCCCCGAAGCGTTCCTTCAACAGCCGCGCCGCCATGGGCGGCACCAGGTCGTCCACCTGGCCCCCCAGGGCGGCCACCTCCTTCACCAGCCGCGAACTGAGGTACGAATAGGCCTCGTGCGGCATCAGGAACACGGTCTCGATGCTATCCGCCAGCTTCCGGTTCATGAGGGCCATCTGGAACTCGAACTCGAAGTCCGAGAGGGCGCGCAGGCCGCGGATCACCACCAGCGCCCCGCGCTCCCGGGCGTAGTGCACCAGCAGGGTGTGGAAGGCGTCGATCTCCACGCCGGCCAGGTGGCGGGTGGAATCCCGGATGATGGCCTTGCGTTCCTCGACGCTGAAGAGGGGGGCCTTCTGCGGATTGTCGGCGATGGCCACGATGACCCGGGGGAACAGGCGGAGGGCCCGTTCCACCAGGTCCAGGTGGCCGCGCGTGAACGGATCGAAGGTGCCGGGGTAGACGGCGCAGGTCATGTCCCCACCTCGTCCTCTCGCCGGCCGTAGATGCTCACCATGGTCTCCCCGTGCCGGAGGATGCGGCGGCGGCTCACGGGCCCCGCCGCCTCCGGGAGCGGCACCTTGTGATGGTGCTCGACCAGGAGGACCCCGCCCGGCGCCAGGACATCGGCCGCCGCCACCGCCGCCACCGTGCGGCCGGCCAGGTCGCCCGTGTAGGGCGGGTCCGCATAGATCACGTCGAAGCGCCGCCCCGCCGCGCCCAGGCGGGCCAGGGTCCGCGCGGCGTCCCCCCGGATGACGGTGGCCCGCCGCCCGATGCCGAGCCGCGCCAGGTTGGCCCGCACGGCGCTCACGTCCCGATCCACGAACGTGACCGCCGCCGCCCCGCGGCTCAACGCCTCCAGGCCCATGGCACCCGTCCCCGCGAAGAGGTCCAGGACGTGCGCCTCCGGGGTGCGCGCGGCCAGGACGTTGAACACGGCCTCCCGCAGGTAGGCCCCGGTGGGGCGCAGGCCGCCCCGCCGCGGGGAGCGGATCGGCTGGCCCCGGCGTTCGCCCGCGATGATCCTCATGCGGCCCGCCCTTGCGTTCCGGCCGCCCTTCCGTTACACTTCGGGCTCCCGGCCCCTGCGGCCGGGCGCGGCGCGACCCTGCAAATCCAAGGAGACCCGACGATGGGAGCCACCCGCTGTTCCGTGTGCGGCAAGGGGCCGGTCTTCGGCCACCAGATCAGCCACGCCCACAACGTCTCGACCCGCAAGCGCTACCCGAACATCCAGCAGGTCCGGGCCATGGTGGGCGGGCGCATCAAGCGGATCGCCGTCTGCACGCGCTGCCTGCGTTCCGGCCGCGTCCGCAAGTCCGCCTGATCCCCCCCGCTCTCCTTCCCCAACCGGCAACACCGAACCGGGACCTGGAACCCGCAGCCTAGCCTGGCCACCCGCTCCAGACGGATCC
>DASPOZ010000056.1:0-4672 GCA_035625755.1 Candidatus Sulfotelmatobacter sp. | reverse complement strand
TCGCACGATGCCCTCTCCTTTCGTCTATTTTGCAACGGTCCGAAGGTACGGGCGAGCCGCCCGTGCGGCGCGCACGGCCGGGCCCATTGAAACACCACCCGGCACCTGAGCCACACAGCAGCCCCGCCGTAACGCGATCTTCCAACGCCTTCCGGGGAGCAACCGGTGGCCGCCGAAGATCCGGAGGCGACCGATCAACCGGCTTCCCGATAGCGACCCAGGGTCCCCTTTTCCGCGGCTCGGCGCGCCCCGCCCGCCCACCTGCCGTTCCGCATGGGAACGGCGTCCGCGAGGAGTGAAGCCGCCGGCCGCGCCCTTACTTGGCGGGCGGGATCGCGTAGCCGTCCGTGAGCGTCCGCAGGAAGGCCACGAGGGCGTCTTCCTCCTGCTCGCTTAAGCCCAGATCCCCGAGTTCCGTCCGGTTCAGGTTCGCGGGATCCTCCGGGGCCGGCCAGCAGCCGACCTTCTCGCGGGGGTCCTGGGGCCCGGTGCACCGCGGCAGTGTGTCGCGGGTGTTGTAGAAGTGCACCACCTCCTTCAGGCTCTGCAGGTAGCCGTTGTGCATGTACGCCTTCACAAAGCCGGGATCCGGCCGCCGGTCCACGTTGCGCAGGGTGGGCACCTGGAAGCGGGCGGTGAACGCTGCGGCGTGCCGGGCCCATTGCGCGTCCGGCCCCTGACTCAAGGCGCCGCCCACCCCGGGGTCGAGGTAGCGGGGGCCCTGGGGGTTGGCCGTGTAGCCGGACGGGTCGGGCCGATCCTCGCCGTAGTACGGCAGACGGGGATTGGGGGGGAGCCCCAGGTTCGCCGCGGTGAAGTCCGTGAACAACGGCTCCTGGCCGGGGCCGCCGTCCCGGTGGCACTGATTGCACTTCGCCTTGCCCCGGAACAGGTCGTACCCCGCCTGCTCTTCCGGCGTGAACTGCGCCTGGCCGGCCTGGACGTAATCGTATTTCGAGGAAAAAGCGTTGACCTCCGGCGAGGCCTCAAACGCGGCCAAGGCCAGGCCGATCTGCTCGTACGTGGTGCTGGCGCGGGCCCGGTCGGCCGGGGGGAGGTGGAGGGGGAACGGGTCCGTCGCGGGTGGCGGCCCCGGCGTGGCGCAGACCTGCTCCACCGCCGCGGGCCAGGCGATGGCGAACGGCTCGCCCCCCCACACCTGCGCGAAGAGCGCCCGGTAGGGCCGCTGGGACAGGCGGTACACCACGCAGGCGGCGTCGGCGAAGCCCATTTCCAGCGGATTGAGGGGCGGGCCGAGGCCCTGCTCCGCGGCGGGACTCTGGAGCCGGAGGCCCGTCGCCCGCATATCCCAGAAGGCGCCCCCCACGAACTCGCCCTGGAGGGCGTTGTAGTGGAGCACCGGCGCAAAGGTAGCATACGCGCAGCTCTGCGGCTTCCGCGGGCCGACCCGGGTGCGGACCGACCCCGGATAGGCGACCGTGGTCCGGTTCAGCTCGGAGAGCGGGCCGGTGAAGCCCGTGTCGGGCATATGGCAGAAGGCACAGGCCTCATTGCGGTGGACCGAGAGCTGCTTATCGAAGAACAGGAGTTTGCCCAGGTGGGTCATCTGGTGGCGCGGGTCCCGCCCCGCGGCGGGGCCGGCCTGGAGCGTGGCCGCCTCGATGCCGTCGATGCGGGCCTCGAGCTGGTGGATTGCTTGTTGGATCTCCGGGGAAAATCCCTCCGGGGCGGACCCGCCCAGCGAGGCCATCACGGGTCCCAGCATCGCGGTCCAAGTCATCGTGAGGGTTATCCAGGTTCCGCGCCGCATGGCTACTTTCCGGGAGGACCCGCAGCCCACACCCAGCCCATGGCCTGAGGTCCGTGCCCCCCCTCCGCAGCCCTCCCCACACCCCCCCAAGGCCCGCGGGCCTTTCTGGCTTGCCTCCCGCCGACACGCGGCCGCGGCGGCCGCCCGCGCCCAGGCTGGTCCTCGGGGGAGCGACCGCCGCCACACGGTCCTGAAAAAAGCCTCCCCTATCTACTTTCGTGCTCCTGGGGTGCCGGGGCAACACCTCCGGTCTTTCGGGGACATGAGAAATATCATTCCCGCTCGGCCCCCGCGTGGGATTGCCTGTTGCAGGACAATGGTCCCGTGGCTGCGCCACGGCCACGTGGTCGCCAATATCTCGGAACGGGTCGGGGACAGGGAGCGATCAACTCACCTGCGCGCCTGCAACACGCGGTACACCCGTTCGCTGGTTCAAACCGGGCGCCTGCATTGGTCTGCCGGCAGGAAGGCTTTCGAGTGCCGGCTCCCCATTCCACCAGTGCAAGGAATTACACGGCCAATGGAGGTTTCGGCAGGGACGGCGGCTGCCCCGTTACCGACCCCAGCACTCCTCCTTCCGCCGCAGCATACCCTTTTCGCTTGACGCAAATCCTGGGTGGGCGGTAGGATTTAGTCCACTAAACATTGTACGAGCTGCTAAATGGAGGGTCCGTGCTCGCCCACAGGCTCCGGCCACTCCCCCAGCTCAGCCCCAGCATCCAGCACTACCTGCGCACCATCCACGAGCTGCAGGCCGAGTGCGGGTACGTCCGCGTCACGGACATCGCCCGACGGCTCTGCGTCGGCAAGGCGGCGGTCTCTCTCGCCCTCCGCGGCCTCCTGGCGCGGCGCCTCGTCCGCCACAAGCACTACCAGGTGGTCGAACTCACCGAGGCCGGCGCCGTCGAGGCCCGGCGGGTGATGGCCCGCTTCGTCATCCTGCGGCAGTTCCTGACCCAGGTGCTCGGCGTGACGCCCCCGCTGGCCGACCGCGACGCGTGCCTGCTGGAGCACTACGTGAGCTCCGCCACGGTGGACCGCCTCGTGGACATGATCCGCTTCTTCGAGCGGCAGGAGCCCGAGGGGCGGCACGTGCTCGAGCGCTTCCGCGACTACCATCGGACGTGCGGCTCGGACACCGAATGCCCGGCCTGCGAGCTGCACTGCGACGCCGCCCTGGCCTAGGGCGGGCTGAAGGATCCGACTTAAATGCAATTGCATTGCAATATCATAGAAGCCGATCCGCGGGGCCGCACGAGCCTCGCTCACCCAGCCGCACGGCACGCGCGCGGAAATCGTGCGGGACGGCGCCGGCATTGCCGGCGGCGCCTGCGGGGGGCACGACGCCATGTCTGACCCGGCCCACGGAGCACCCCCGGCGGCCTTGGCCTCGGCCAAGCTCCGGCGCCGCGCCGTCCAGCTCCTGCTCCTGGCCGCCGCGGGCGTCGTCGGTGGCGTGCTGGTCTGGCAAGGCCTCACGGCCCATGGGAGTCCGGATCCGACCGCGGCCAATCTGAGCCCGGCGGCGGCGCTGCTGCAGATCGGCGTGCTCGTGTTCCGGGAGGGCTTGGAGTGCGTCCTGGTGCTCACCGCCATCACCGCGAGCATGGTGGGCGCCAGCCACGCGTACCGGCGTCCCGTGGCCATCGGCGCCGCGGTGGGGTTCCTGGCAACGGGGGGCACCTGGCTCCTCGCCGTGCGGATCATGCGGGAGCTGACGCAGAGCCTCCCCGCGTTGACCCTCCAGGCCGCCACGGGCCTGCTGGCCGTGCTCGTGCTCCTGGTGGTCATGAATTGGTTCTTCCACAAGGTGTACTGGGCCGGGTGGATCTCCCGGCATACGCGGAGGAAGACGGGCCTGCTGCGGGGGGTGGCCACCGCGCAGATCTCCCCGACGCGGCTCCTCTGGGGGCTGGGCCTGCTGGGCTTTGCGTCGCTGTATCGGGAGGGGTTCGAGGTGGTGCTGTTCCTGCAGAGCTACTACCTGCGGCTGGGGGGGAGGCCGGTCTTGGGGGGCGCGCTGCTGGGCTTGTTGTTCACGGGCCTGGTCGGGGTCCTCACCGTCGTGGCGCACCAGGCCCTGCCCTACCGGAAAATGCTCGTGCTCACCGGGCTCCTGCTCGGGGGGGTGCTCTTGGTCATGGTCGGGGAACAAGCCCAGGAGATGCAACTGGCCCAGTGGATTCCCACGACCCCGATCAAGCCCTTGGAGGCCGTCCTTCCGGCCTGGATGGGCCTGTGGTTCTCCGTCTTCCCCACGGTGGAGACTCTGGGGGCCCAGGCGCTCGCCGCCCTCGTGGTCATCGGCTGCTACCTCGCCCCGTGGTTCCAGCTCGCCAGGGCGCGCCGGCCGGCGCACACCTGACGCGGGATCTCCTATCGCTGCGGTGCATCTCCTCCGTCCGATACCTGCACGTCTAGCAGGATACTGAAAAACCCGCTCTTGCGCAGGCTGCTCAAAAAGGTCCAGATGCAAGGCGGCGTGCGAGGCGAGGCGCGAGGCGTACTTGGGCCGTACGTCGCAGTGCCGCGCGAGCACGCCAACGCCGCAGATGGGCCTTTTTCAGCAGCCTGCTAGACGCCCTCGGCCAGCCACCTACCGACCTGTCTCCGAACGCGTCCTGTATGCGGCGACGGGACGAGCCGGCGCCGCCAGGACCCCGGCCCGGATCTACTCGCCGAAGGCAGGGTGACTCAGGGTCCATTTGGCGCCTTGGATAGGCCTTGCGGCCTCCGCCGAAGCGAATGCGGCAAGGTAGGCACCGTTTTTCCGGGAGCGGCGATGGCGAGCTGATGGTGGCCCCAACGGGATTCGAACCCGTGTTTCAGCCTTGAGAGGGCCGTGTCCTAGGCCTCTAGACGATGGGGCCGATCGTGGTGCTCAACGAGGGAGGAGTGGCT
>DASPOZ010000055.1:0-2816 GCA_035625755.1 Candidatus Sulfotelmatobacter sp. | reverse complement strand
TCCGTGTGGGCGCACACCATGAGGGAGGCCCTGGCGTTCTGGCCGGCGATCTTGATGATGGCGTTGCCCATGGGGTCCAGGAAGGCCTCGGCGGCCAGGTCCTTCAAGCGGGCGGCGAAGGCGCGGGCCACCGCTTCCTCGCGGCCGGCGGGGCCGGGGATGGCGGCGAGCTCGCGGATCATCTCCACGAACTGCGCCCGGTCCATGATCCCCTCGGCGCCCGCGCGGTGCGGGCGGGGTTTGCGCGGCGGTGACTTCAGCACCTCACCCTCCGACCCTCGGGGGTTTCGCCCCATGACACCCGGCCCCTAGCGCCCGACCCCGGGATGCTCCACGAAGGCCCCGAGGGCCTGCGTGAAGCAATCCATGGACGCGCGTACCACGCCCGCACCCACCTGGCCCACGCCGGGCTTCCGGTGGGCGATGCCGGTATTGATCACCGGGAGGATGCCGGTCTCCACTACCTTCCGTACGTCGATGCCCGTGGGCGCCCCCCGATCGTCCATGGTGGGGAGGGGGAAGGCGGGGTTCGGGCCCAGGGTGATCTCGTGCATCTCCTCGGTAAACCGGCGGGCGTCGCGCAGGGTTCCCGCCCCCAGGAATTTCACCACCGCGGGGGAGGCGGCCATGGCGAAGCCGCCCAGGCCCATGGTCTCCACGATGGCCGAATCGCCCATGTCGGGGTTCGCGTCCGCCGGGGCGAAGCCGGGGAAGTAGAGGCCCTCCGGCATGTTCACGGCGGCCACGAACCAGCGGTCCCCCAACCCGCTCACGCGGACCCCGAAGGTCGTGCCGTTGCGCGCCATGGCGGTGACCAGGGTGGAGCCCGGGATGTTGCGGGCCGGATCCATGGTGGCCTTGCCCGCGGCCATGGCCAGGTTCAGGAAGAACTGATCGTTGCCGGTGAGGAAGTCCAGGCAGCGGCCCAGGGCCTCGCGCGCCAGGTCCAGCCGCGCCAGTCGCGGGGCCACTTGGCGCGCGAACAGGGACGAGGCGGCCACGTTTCGCTGGTGCATCTCGTCCCCCATTTGGAGGGCCTGGGCCATGATCGGTTTCAGCGGGATGCCCCCCGCCGCGCGGACGGCGGCGCCCAGGGCCGGGCCGAACTCCCGTTCGAGCCAGCGCAGCCGCTCGATCACCGAATCGTCGTTGGCGCCGAACCGCATCACCTTCCCGAGCCCCTCGTTGATGGTGCAGTAGGCGCGGTTGCCGAAGGCGCGGTTCTCCACCACGAAGAGCGGCATCTTCGTTGTGATCATGCCGGTCATGGGCCCCACGGCATCGTGATGGTGGCAGGGCTCGAAGGTCACGCGCCCCGCCTCGATGAGGGCGAGGGCCTCCGCCTCGCCCGCGGCGAGCCCCTGATAGCGGAGCGCCCCCATCACCGCCCCCTGCATGGGGCCGCACATCTCTGTCCAGCCGATGGGCGGCCCGGCGTGCAGCACGCTGCTCGGCCCGAGCCGCGGCAGCACCTGCGCGGCCGGCAGCACGTCCACCAGCACCGGCTGCGCCGCCAGCACCCGGCGGAACGCTTCGTCGTTCGCTGCTTCAATGTTCATGACACTCGCAACTGCATTCGGGGATTGGAAGGTTCGAGCGTTCGGGGATGGGGGCAAGGAGCGCGCTGGCGACTGCCCCCGGAAGAACGTACGAACGGCCGAACATCCGAACGGAGTTAAGTTTCCTGATCGAGCGCGGCGAGCTTGGCCAGGAGGCCGGCCAGGCGGGGGTCGCCCCCGGCGGGCGGCCGCCAGTCCACCTGCACCACGGGCACGCCAAGCCCCTGCAGGGTCTCGGCGAACCCCTCCAACCCCACGTTGATCACCTTCAGTTCGCCGGTGAGAAGATCTTGCACGCTCATGTCGCGTTCCCCCTCCCTGCCTGCCCCTGAAACCGTGATCTTGCAGGCTGCTCAAAAAGGTCCAGATGCAAGGCGGCGCGCGAAGCGCCGAGTGAGGCGTACCCCAGGTACGCCGCAGCGAGCGCGCGAGCGCGCCAACGCCGCAGGTAGGCCTTTTTCAGCAGACTGCCCGCAGGCGCGGCATGGCCGCGCCGCGCGTGGCGATCAGCGCCGCCAGCCGCGCCGCCTGGGCGTTGCTGGGCATCAGGACGACGCCCACGTCCTCGAGCTTTTCGCACTGCGCGTGCAGGTCTTGCGGGTCCTTCGCGGTGCCGCAGACGGAGCCCACGAACACGAGGCCCTGCCGCTTCCGCTCGGCGGCCGCCTTGGCGGCCCGGATGCCGGGCAAGATGTCCCCGGCGGGGTCGGCGTGGGCGCCGTGGCCGAGGACCACGTCCAGCAGGATCACGCCCACGGCCGGATCGTCGGCCTCGCGCCGGAGGAACTCGCGGCGCAGCGTGCCATCGAGCATGGGGTGGGGGCGGCCCCGCGTGAACTCGTCCGCCCCCAGGTCCCACACGGCGTGGCCTTCCACGGCATCCGGCTTCAGGTCCGGCTGCTTCAGGTTGGATGCCACGGGGCCGGCCAGCGCGCCCAGGATCAGCAGGGCCTCGTGGGCCAGCGTACCGCCGGCGAAGATGCCGCGCACCGCCGTCTGATGCCCGCGCAGGCGGTGTGCCTGGCCCGCTGCCAGCAGCTCCGCCTCCTCCAGGTCCACGGTGAAGGGGCGGGGGCGGAAGGGCAGGCCGCGCCGCAGGGCCGCCGCCGCCTGGGCGGCGTCCTCCAGCGTGTCCACGAAGGTGAGGCGTGGGCTTGGCGCGGGCCGGTCCGCCGCGGCCAAGCCCAGGCAGCAGATGGCGGCGGGCTTGCCCGCGGCCTCCAGTGCCTGGAAGACCTTCGCCGCCACGGCGGCGGA
>DASPOZ010000054.1:0-12588 GCA_035625755.1 Candidatus Sulfotelmatobacter sp. | reverse complement strand
GCCGAGCTTTCCTGCGCGGCGAAGACCTCTTCCATGTTGCGCACGTCGAAGTCGTCGTCCTGGCTGGGCTGGAGCCGGTGGCGCTGGCGCAGCAGGTCGCCGATCTCCTGCTCGGCCTCCTTCATGAGGTCGCCCGAGCGGACCTTGACCGCGATGCTGCCCACCATCCGGGCGTTGGCCTGGCTCACCCCCAGCACCTTGGTCTTGGCCGTGCTCAGGGGGATCAACACCACGTCGTCCTGGTCCTGCCCCCAGGCGGACTGGCCCTTGTAGCTCAGCAGGCCGACCACCGTGAAGGGCACGGCCTTGATGCGGATGATCTGGTCCACGGGATCGCCGTCCGCGAACAGGTTTGCCGCCACCGTCTGCCCCAGGACGACCACCTTGGTGGCCCCGTCCACGTCCTCCTGGCCGAACATGCGGCCGGCGGCGATGTCCCACTCGCGGACCTCCAGGTACTCCGGGGTGACCCCCTGGATGGCGGTGGACCAGTTCTGGTTTCCGAAAACCACCTGGGCCGTCCCCCGCATGCTGGGGGCCACCGCCTGCGCGGCCGCCACCTCGGCGGCCATGGCCCGCGCATCGTCCTCGGAGAGGGTGAGGATGGACCCCAGCCCGGCCCGGATCCCGCCGCTGGTGGTGCTGCCGGGCAGGATCATCATCAGATTGGACCCGATGCTCTTGATCTGGTCCGCGATCCGCTGCTCGGCGCCGGAGCCGATGGACACCGTGGCGATCACGGCCCCCACCCCGATGATGATGCCCAGCATGGTGAGGGCGGCCCGGAGCTTGTTCACGCGCAAGGCCCGCAGGGCGATGCGCACCGCCGGCCAGATGTTGCGCATCAGCCCCGCTCCCCCCCCGCGCCCAGGGGGGCCGCGGGCTCCGCCTCTTCCTCCGGCACCGGTCCGGCCGCCCGCAGCTCGGCCTCGGCGTCCCGGGGGGCGGCCATCCGCTCGTCCCGCACGATGCGCCCATCCCGGAAGTGGATCTGGCGCGCGCTGTAGAGCGCGATGTCCGGTTCGTGGGTGACGAGGATGACGGTGATCCCCTGTTCCCGGTTCAGGCGCTGGAAGATCGCCATGATCTCGATGCTGGTGCGGGAGTCCAGGTTCCCGGTGGGCTCATCGGCCAGGATGATGGCCGGCTCGTTGATCAGGGCGCGGGCGATGGCCACCCGCTGCTGCTGGCCCCCCGAAAGCTGGCTGGGCATATGGTGCTCGCGGCCGCCCAGGCCCACATCCCCCAGGCATGCCAGGGCCCGGCCGCGCCGCTCGCGGGCCGTGGCCCCGTTGTAGAGGAGGGGCAGCTCCACGTTCTCCACGGCGGCGGTGCGGGCCAGCAGATTGAACGTTTGGAAAACGAACCCGATCTTCTTGTTGCGGACGGCGGCCAGCTCGTCCCGCGTCATGGATTCCACGCGCTGGCCGTCCAGCGTGTAGGTCCCGGACGACGGCCGGTCCAGGCAGCCCGCGATATTCATGAAGGTGGACTTGCCGGACCCCGACGGCCCCATGATGGCCAGGAATTCGCCGGCCTCCACGGACGTGGTGACCCCCCGCAGGGCGTGCACCGCCACGTCCCCCATCACGTACGTCTTGGTGATGTGCTCGACCTCGATCAGCGCCACCGGACACTCTCGCCCGACGCCGTGCACCGCGGCTCGCGCCCAAAATCTTACGCACACGCAGTGAGCAGGAGAACGAAACCCTCTCTTTTCTTCTCTCCAGGCTGCTCAAAAGGGTGCAGGTGCAAGGCGGCGCGCGGATTCCGCAATTCGCGTTCCGCAATGGAGAGGTGGACCTTTTTCAGCAGCCTGCTAGTCTCCCGAGTCCGAAATTCGCCTCACTATTCGTGCCCGTTCCCGTACCCGTTCCCGACTGGACGCCCAACACTCAGCCCAACCGGCCGTAGCAACGGAGGTTTCCAGGGTCAGGCCCGGGCCACGGGAACGGGCACGGGAACGATCTGTCCAGGGACTTCTGACTCAGGAGACTAGAAGCGCATCCCCGGGCCGCCGGCGGGGCGGCCCGCTTGGCCGCCGGCGCCAGGCCGGACCACGGCGACGACGATCGGTTCGCCCTCGGCCAGCCCCTCCACGACCTCCGTGCGCTGGCCGTCGGTCAGGCCGGTGCGCACCGTCCGCTCCTCCGGCTTCCCGTCCTTGAGGACCCAGAGCTTCTGGGTGACCGCGGCCGGCGCCCGCGCCCCCGCGGCGCCGGGCCCGCCGCCCGGCCCGCCGGGGCCCATCCCGCCCGGCCCTGCGCCCCCCGGCCCGGGGCGCTTGGCCTGTCCGTCCCCGGCGGCCGCCGCACCGGGCGGCTGCAGCCGCACGCGGAAGGCCGCGTTTGGGACCACCAGCGCGTTCTCCTTCCGGGCCACCAGGATGCGGACGTTCGCCGTCATGCCGGGCTTCAGCTTCAACTCCGGGTTGTCCACGGCCACGACGACGTCGTAGGTGACCACGTTCTGGACGATCTGGGGCGACTGCCGGATCTGCACGACCCGACCCCGGAAGACCTGACCCGGGTACGAGTCCACGCTGAAGGTGACCGGTTGGCTCAGCACCACGCGACCAACGTCCGCCTCGTCCACGTTCGTGTCCACCTGCATCTTGGTCAGGTCCTGGCCGATCACGAAGAGCGTGGGCGCCTGCAGCGAGGCCGCCACCGTCTGACCCCTATCCACGTTCCGGGACACCACGGTGCCGTCCACCGGGGCGCGGATGTAGGTGTTCTTCAGGTCCACGCGGGCCTGCTCCAGGGCGGCCTCCTTGAGGACCACCTGGGCCTTGGCCGCGTCCAGTTGCGCGCGGGCCACATCCAGCGCGGCCTCCGCCGAGTGCTGACTGGCCACGGCCGCATCGTAGGAGGCGATGGCCGCGTCGTAGGTGGCCTGGGCCGTGTCCAATTCCTCCTTGGCGACGCCGCCCTGCTTGTACAGCTCCACCCGGCTGTCACGCTTGACGAGGCCGTCCTGCACCATCACCTTCGCGCGCGCCGTGTTGGCGCGGGCGTTGGCCACATCGGCCTCCGCCCGGGCCACGGACCGTTGCGCGTTCAGGACGGCGGCCTTGGCGCTGTCCAAATCGCCCTGGGCCTGCTTCACCTTGGCCTCGTAGGTTTCCGGGTCGATCCGCACGATGAGGTCCCCCTTCTTCACCACGGAGTTGAAGTCGGCGGACAACTCCTTGATCATGCCGGAGATCTGGCTCCCCACCTGGACCGCCACCACCGGGTTGATGGTGCCGGTGGACGAAATGGTGGACACGATGGTGGACCGCTCCAGCGGCGCGGTGCGGTACTGGGGGCGCCCCTGGCCGTTCCAAAAGACGTACGAGCCCGTGCCGATCACGGCCAGCAGCAGGACCGCCAGGATGATCAGGATATTCCGTCGCATGGGTATCCAGGACTTCGCGGCGACATCCCCCGCCGGACGTCCTCCCGTTCTTGGAGTCTACCCGACCACACCGCACCCTGTCAAAAGGTGACGGCGTGCAAATCCCCTCGCCCACCGAGGAAACCGCACGCCGAAAGCCTCGCGGCGCCCATGAGCTTCTGCAGGCGCTGGCGCCCGGGCGCGCGCCTCACGAACCCCCTTCCAGCGCCTGGTGCAGCAACGCTTCCGGGACCCCGGGGCTCCTCCTCCGCCTCGACGGCCACCCGACATGGCGGCCGGCCGCGGGCGCCACCCACCGGGATATCGTGCCTTGCCCCCTTTAGAACCGAGCCGCCGCCCGGCCACCGGTGAACCGGGCGCCCCGTTCCCGCCGGATGCGGCTCACGTGTGGCCCGGCGTCTCCAGCCAATGCTCGGGGACGCCGCTGCTGCCCGAGGCGCGGCGAGCCCGGCAGCGGTCGCAGAGCCACCGGCCCTTCTCGGCATAGACCCTCGCCCCGCAGCCAAGGCACTGCCGTTGGGGGGCGCGCCCGGGTGAGGGTTGCGGGGGGCGGCCGGGCGCTCTCCTCACGCCCAGTTGACGCCGCAGCCGCGCGAGCCCGTACTGACGGATGTAGTGGTCCACCGTACGGAGGGCAAGGCCCAAGATGGCGGCGATGTCCCGATTGGATCGGCCCCAGGCGATCAGGGCCCGGAGGCTTTCCCTTCGCTCGTTGTGGTCGATGCGGTTTCCCATTTTTCGTCTGAATCCCGCGTGCGGCCTGCAGGGGCCGGCCGAGGAACCCACGCGCCGCCCGGCTACGGGGGAGCGACGGATGCCGTGGGAAGGGCGACGCCCCGGACGGCGGCCCGGGGCCCGCAGCCCCCCTACGAGAGGCCCAGGTAGTACAGGTAGCGGATCACCGCTTGTCGGGTGAGGGCCACGTACGAGGCCACCAGAGGCGCAGTCGCCACGGCCAGGCCGAAAGTATACCCGCGCAGCATGCTCCATCTCCGTTCCCGAAGCGCGGCGCACCCGCCCGGCGCGCCGCGGGGGCCCTCGGAGACCCACGGTCAGCGAACCGCGGTGAGCTCCGAGGGCCCCGCGCCCCCCGGCGATCCCCCTTACGACGTGAAGCCCCCGGGGCCTCCCCTCCAGCCGCCGCGCCCGTGCCTCCGGAGCTGCTGCCACTGCGCCCACTGATCCGGCGTCAGCTTGGACCGGATGGCGAGCTGCGTGGCGAGGCGCCGGTCCGTCATGGCCTTCGTGAGGCTCGCCACGTTGTCGCTGGCGGCCTGCACGGCCCCGGGATCGGAGTCGGCCTGCTTCAGCAGGTTCCGCAGGTTCACCCGTGCCAGGCACAGGGTCTGGAAGTCCTGCTGCGAGGGCCGGCCGTTCTTGAGGATGGTCTGGATGTCCGCGGCCGTCTGGTCGCTGAGCCCCAGCGTGGCCTTGATCCGGTTCATGAAGATCTGCCCCATGGCCGCGCGGTCATCCGGAGTCAGCAGCCCCTGCCGCGGGGTACAAGGCGTGCGTGACCCCGGGGGCTGCGGCTGCTGCGCCCACGCCAACCCCACGCCCCACGCGCCCAGCAAGAGCGCGCTGGCCGCCAGGGCCCACCACCGACCGATCCGTCGCATGCTCGTCCTCCTCATGATTGCTGCCTGCCGTTCACGTTCGCCGGGACGGGTCCGCCGCCTCACCGGCCGCCCTCCTTCCGCCCGGCGTCCCCCGTCCCCCGACTCCCCTCCTCGGGGCGCCCGCGCCGGCGTTCCGCCCGGCGCTCCCATTCGTCCGCCAGCGCATCGAACTTCGCCTGCTGCCCCGCATCCAGGACGGCCTTGATGCGCCCCCGGGAGCGGGCCTGGATCTCGCGGAAGCGCGGGCGGATCTCCTCCCGGAGGCGGGCGAATTCTTCGCCCGTCTCGCGCAGGATCGCCTCCACCTGCTGGCGCTGCTCCGGCTTCAGTTCCAACTCGCGGGTGAGCCGCCGCAGGATGACCTCCTGGAAGCGATCGCCCCGGGGCGGCCTCCACCCCCCGATGCGGACCTGGTAGACGCCGAAGCCGAGCGCGCCGGCCGCCGCCCCCAGCAGGAAGGCCACGATGAGGAGCAGGGCGCCCTTCACCCGCGAGGTCATCGGTCATCCCCTTCCATCACCGCCGCCAGCACCAGGTCCGGGTCCGGCGGGTGGCCCTCCATCACCAGGCGCTCGCCGGCCGAGAGGCCCTCCACCGGCAGCAGGCCGCCCGCCATCGGCGTGGCGCTGCTCTGGAAGAGGATCAGCAGGGCCGCCGCCATGGCGGCGAAGGCCGGTACCAGGCCCCAGGCCGGGCGCCACGGGTCCGCCTGGGCCCGCCCCCACAAGGGGCCACCGGCCGGCAGGGCCGCCAGGACGCCCTCGGCGAATCCGGCCGGCGGCTCCGGCCCCTCCGCCGCCGCGGCCGCAAGGCCCAGGCTCAACCGGGCGCCCTCCAGAGCCCGCAAGCAGTTCGGGCAGGACGTGAGGTGTTCGCGGACCCACGGGGGCAGTTGGGCCGGCGGGATGGCGGCCAGGTCGATAGCGGTTTTCCGGATCGCCTTACAGGGCTTCATCGGACGTCCCCCGCGCGGCGGTGCCTCGGTGCAGCAGGAGCGCTTCAACGGTTGCCTGCATGACCTGGTGCGCCCAGAGGGCCCGCGCACAGGAGGGGCAGCTCGCCGCATGCTCCCGGACCCACGCGGGCCTTTCCTCCGCGGGCAGCGGGGCCAGGGTGGCCAGATGCTGCCGGACAGCGTCACAAGACCCCATGTTCCCTCCTCAGGAGCTATCCCGCCCCTGATCCAGCAACCGCTCCGCCGTGGCCCGCATGGCCCGTCGGGCCCGGTGCAGGCGCACACGCACCGCCAGGGACGAGCACCCCAAGACCTCTGCCGCCTCCGCCGCCGTGTACCCCCAGGCGTCGGCCAGGATCAAGACCTGACGGTCTCGCGGGGCCAGGCCCGCCAGGGCGCGGTCCGCCAGGTCGCGCGCCGCGGCGCGATCCGCCGGGTCGGCTCCGGAGGCCATGGCCCGGGCCGCATCCCGCTCGGCCGGCGGCAGGTCCTCCCAGCCCACCTCGGCCGCCCGCCTGCGCCGGCGCAGCCGATCGTAGCTGGCCCGCGTGGCGATGCGGGCGACCCAGGGGCCGAAGGGCGCCTCGGTCCGGAAGCTCCCCAGGGCCTGGTAGGCCCGGAGGAACACCTCCTGCGCCACCTCCTCCATGTCGGCGCGGTTCCGGAGGAAGCCGCCCACGATCCGGAAGACCAGCCCCTGATGCCGGCGGACGAGGGCCTCGAAGGCCCCGCGCTCCCCCGCCAGGGTCCGCTCCACCAGTACGCCATCGGTGGGTCCATCCTCCCCCTGACGCCCGCCCGGCATCATCATCGGCTCACTCTACAGTACGCCGCCCGCCCCACCAACGTTTCGCCGTCGGCTGCGGCCCGGGGCAGGCTCGGCCCCGTGTTCCCCCTCGAGGATGACGTTTGGATCGGACGGGATGCGTGCAATAGTTTGCAAACAAAGCACTTCCTGGTTTGCCGGGGGTCCGTTGCCGGCACCCGGCCCCCCGCCCTCCCGGCGGGCGCCCTCCGAGCGAACCCCTGAGCGATCCGGAAGGGGGCGAAAAAAAAGGACCGTCCACGGGACGGTCCTGGAGGGAATGCTCGACGTTGGGGGGGGTCAGCGCGCGCGCCGCCGCCGGGTCCGGGCAGGATGGGCCTTCCGGAGGGCCACGAAGCCCCGTAGGAAATCGGTCTCGGTGATGATGCCCACCAGGCGTCCGTCGGAGAGCACCGGGAGGCCGCTGATGTGATAGCGGAGGAGCGTGCGGGCGGCCCGCTCCATGGGCGTGTCCGGCGCCACGGTGACCAGCGCCCGGCTCATGATCTGCCAGACCCGGAGCCGCTCCCAGAGGGCCCGCCGCTCGCCCACCTCCATGTCCGCGGCCGGCGCCGGGAAGGCCACGCGCACGTCCCGGTCCGAGATGATCCCCACCAGCTTGCCGCGGTCACGCACCGGCAGGTGGCGGATGCGCCGGCGCTGCATCATCCGCCACGCCTCGGCCACAGGGGTGTCGGCCTCCGCCGTCACCAGGCGCTTCGTCATCCATTGGGCGACGGTCATCCGGTCTCCGCGCGGCCTCGTGCCAGCCCGTGATCTCGTCATGATGCTATGGCCTCGGTGAATCCGTGCGCCCCGTGCGCCACGCGCCCCCCTGCGCCGGCGGCGCCCAGCGCCCCCGCCGGCGGAGCCCCCACCCCATCAGCCGACCCGGGGCGGGTCGGCCCGCCCGAGCAGGCCCTCGTCCAGCAGCATGGCGAGCGCCCCCTCGAAGGCCGCCACGGTCACGGCCAGATCGTCGTCCGAATGGGCGCAGGACATCCAACCATGGTAGGCGGGGACGTCCACACCGTGCAGGATCATGGCGAGGCGGAGGAGGTGGTAGAGGCCCGGGTCGCGGTAGCTCTGCAAGCTGGTATGGTCCAGGGTGCACCGCCCGCGGTCGCACCGCGGGCGGATGGGGCACGGCTCCAGGAAGATGGTGAAGATGGACGATTCACCGTAGACGCAGGCATCCGCCCGGAGCCGGTAGATGGCCTCGTTCATCCCCCGGCGCAGGCGCTGGCCGGCGGCGTTGGCGGCCCGCTGCCGCTCCCCGTCCGCCACGAGCTCCAGCGCCGCGATGCCGGCCGCGGCGCAGAGGGGATTGGCATTGAAGGTGCCCGCGTGGGCCGCCCGCCTGCGCCGGTTCCAGGCGGCGTCGTCACGGAAGGCCAGCAGGTCCATGATGTCCGCCCGGCCGCACACGGCGCCCCCCGGCAGGCCGCCGGCCAGGATCTTGGCCAGGCAGGTGAGGTCCGGGGTCACGCCGAAGTATTCCTGGGCCCCGCCCGGGGCGTAGCGGAAACCGCTGATCACCTCGTCGAAGATCAGGACCACGCCGCGCGCCCGCGTGAGCTCGCGCAGGCCGCGCAGGAACCCGGCGTCCGTGGGGATGGTCCCGGCGGTCCCCCCGGCCGGCTCCAGGATGGCGGCGGCGATGTCCGGCTGCCGGTCCAGGAGGGCCTCGGCCCGGGCCAGGTCGTTGGGCGGGCAGAGGACCATGGCCTCTGCCGAGGCGCCGGGGACCCCGCTGGAGCCGGGCGCCCCGTAGGGCGGCCTCACGCCGGCCGCCGCGTAGTCGTGCCAGCCGTGGAAGTGCCCCTCGAACTTCAGCACCTTCTCGCGCCCCGTGAAGGCGCGGGCCAGCCGCATGGCCAGTTGGGTGGCCTCGGTACCCGAGGCGGTGAATCGCACTTTCTCGGCCGAGGGGACCAGGCGCGCCACCCACTCGGCCCAGCGCACCTCCGCCTCGTGGCAGGCCCCGTAGTGCGTCCCGCGGGCCGCCTGCTCGGCCACGGCCCCCATCACCTGCGGCTGGTTGTGGCCCAGGAACAGGGCGCCGTGGCCCATCCAATAGTCCACGAGCTCCTGCCCGTCCGCCGTCCACTTGCGGGACCCCTGGGCCCGCTCCACGTAGGGCGGGAAGGGCCTCAGGTGCCGGATGTCGTGGGTGATCCCGCCCGGGATGGTCTTCTCGGCCCGCGCGTACAGCGCCTCGGATCGCGGGTTGGCGCGGCGGTACGCCTGGACGATCCGTTCCCCCCGGGGCCCGCTCACCGCGCCGCCTCCTGCGGCCCGCCGCGGCGCTCGGCCAGCGCCCGGTCCAGCCGGCGGCGCAGTTCCCGCTCCGGGACGCGGAACTTGAAGGCCTTGCGGCCGTCCACGAACACCACGGGGATCTCCTCGCCGAACCGCGCCAGCAGCTCCGGGTCCGACGCGATGTTCACCTCGCGCACCGCGGCCGCGTAGGCGGGGGCCACGCGCCCCAGCGTCGCCTTGGCCTCGTCGCACAGACGGCACTCGGGCCGGCCGTAGAGCGTGATGTCGATGGAGCGCTCCATGCGTTTCCTCGCCGCAGCGTGACGGTGGGCGAAAGATAACACGCGCCCGCAGCGGCGGTCAACGCGCGGGCGGCCGCCGGCGCGGGGCGCGCGGCCCGGCCCGCGGCGCCGCCGAAAGGCCCGGGGCGCGCCTCCGCGGGCGGCCGCCTCCGGCGACCGCCGCGACGGCACGCCGGGAAAGGGCCTTGGGGGCCGAACGGCGGCCGGCGGCGGCCCCAGCGGCAGCGGCGGGCGCCCGCGGAAGCGCCTCCCGTGCGTCCCTTCTGCCCCCCGCACTTTTTCGAAAAAAATGGCTTGACAGGCGGGGAACGCCTGGGCTAGAAGTGTCGCTCCTTCGAGGAGCCAAAGGCTTGCGAATGCTGCGTTTCAGAGATTTTCCACAGGGCCGCCATCCACAGGAACCCCCCACCGACGGCCCGCCGCTGCCGCAAACCCGCCTGCTGCAAGCCCTCCGGCCTTGTCCACAGTTGTGCATAACATTGTGGACACGACGGACCGCCGTAGAATCGTATGATTGGCGGGTGCCACGGCGTGGAAGCCCGCAGGAATTCGCTCTTCGGTAACAGGGGAAACCTTGTGGATAATTCGTGGATGGTGGCTGCACGCATTCCGGGAGGACACGAGATGAAGGGCAACATGGTGGCGGCCAGCGCGAAGGAGTTGTGGGGGGAAGCCCTCTCCGTCATCCAGCAGCGCGTCCCCAAGCCCAGCTTCGACGCCTGGTTCCGCCCCCTCACCCTGGAGGGCGTGGAGGATGGCCGCGTGCGCGTGTTGATCCCCAACCGCTTTTTCAAGGAGTGGTTCGAGGATCACTACGCGGGCCTCCTGAAATCCACGCTGGAGGACCTGCTCTTCACCAAGGTGGAGGTCAACCTGCGCCTGCCGGACGCCGAGGCGGCCGCGGCCGCCGCCCGCGAGGAGCCGGCCCGCCGCCCGGCCCGCCGTCCCCGGGAGGACGGCGGCTACTTCATCAACCCCAAGTACACCTTCGAGACCTTCGTGGTGGGCTCGTCCAACCAGTTCGCCCACGCGGCCTCGCTGGCCGTGGCCGAGCAGCCCTCTAAGGCCTACAACCCCCTCTTCCTGTACGGCGGCGTGGGCCTGGGCAAGACCCACCTGCTGCACGCCATCGGCCACCTGGTCATGTCGCGGGATCCCCGGATGCGGATCTCCTACGTCTCGTCGGAGAAGTTCACCAACGACCTCATCAACGCCATCCGGTTCGATACCACGGTGGAGTTCCGCAACCGGTACCGGAGCCTGGACATCCTGCTCATCGACGACATCCAGTTCATCGCCGGGAAGGAGCGGACCCAGGAGGAGTTCTTCCACACCTTCAACGCGCTCTACGAGTCGGGCAAGCAGATCGTCATCTCCTCGGACAGCCTGCCGCGGGAGATCCCCACGCTGGAGGAGCGGCTCCGGTCGCGGTTCGAGTGGGGCCTGATCGCGGACATCCAGGTGCCGGACCTGGAGACCAAGGCCGCCATCCTGCGCCGCAAGTCCCAGGCGGAGGGCGTGCGCCTGCCGGACGAGGTGTCTCTCTACATCGCCAAGAACGTCAAGTCCAACATCCGGGAGCTGGAGGGTTCCCTGGTGCGCATCATGGCCTACGCCCACCTCACCAAGCGCGAGATCAACCTGGCCCTGGCGGAGGAGGTCCTCAAAGAATTGCGGGACGACGATGCCCGCGCCATCACCATGCCCAGCATCCAGAAGGCGGTGGCCGACTATTTCAACGTGCACGTGGAGGACCTGAAGTCCCGCGCCCGCAACCGGAGCGTGGTGCTGCCCCGCCAGGTGGCCATGTTCCTGTGCCGCCGGCACACCCACAAGTCCTTCCCCGAGATCGGCGAGGCCTTCGGCGGCAAGGACCACACCACCGTGATCCACGCCGTGGAGAAGGTGGAACGGCGGATCAAGGTGGAGGAGCAACTCCGCAAGCAGGTGGAGGACCTGGTGGGCCTGATCACGGCCTGACCCCATTGCGGAATGCGGATTGCGGGATGCGGGATGGTGCGGATGGATCGCGCGCGTCCCTGAGGGTCTGATCCGGCCGCGCCGCGCCCCCTGTGCCCCGCCGGCTCCTGGCCGGCGGGGCGCTTGTGTGTTAGCCTCTGTGTCCAACGGACCCATGCAGGAGCCCCCATGCCCGACCGCCTCATCGGCACCACGGTGTGTCCCATCTCGGTGCCCACGCCGTTTCCCGTGGGACCCATCACCTGCTACCTCGTGCGCGGCGACCGGCCCCTTCTGGTGGATGCGGGGCCCAACACCCCCGAGGCCTGGGAGGCCCTCACCGCGGGGCTCGCAGGATGGGACACGCCCCTCACGGCCTTGAGCGCCATCGTCATCACCCATGGCCACCCGGACCACCTCGGCCAGGCCGCCCGCCTGGCCGCCGCCTCTGGCGCGCGGCTGTGGGGGCCCGAGGGGGACCGGGCGTTCATCGAGGACTACCCGGCCGAGCTCCTCCGCTGGGTGGCCTTCATGCGCGGCTTCATGCCGCGCACCGGGTTCCCGGGCGATGCCCTGGAGCGCCTCTGCCGCATGATCGAAGAGCGGGGGGACGTGGCCGAGCCGCTCCGCCTGGACCGCATCCTGCGGGACGGCGACCGTGTGGCGGGGGGCGGTCTCGAGTTCACCGTGGTCCACACCCCCGGCCACACGCCGGGGCTGGTGTGCCTGCACGCCGCCGCCCACGGGCTGCTGCTGAGCAGCGACCACATCCTTCCCACCATCACGCCGAACCCGATCCTGCAGCCTTTCGAGGATTTTTGGCGGGACCGGTTCCGGGGCCTGGTGGCCTTCCTGGCGTCGCTGGACCGCGTGGAGCGGCTCAGGGTGTCGCTGGCCCTGCCGAGCCACGGTGAGCCCGTGCGCGATCTGCCCGGGCGATTCCTGGCCATGCGCGCCCACTCTGCGGACCGGTCGCAGAAGATCCACGCCCTGCTGGACGGGGGGCAACTGCCCCTCTTTCAGGTGACCATGCGGCTCTTCCCGGACCTGCCGGAGCCCCAGCACCTCCTGGCGGTGTTCGATACCATCGGCCACGCCGACCTCCTGGTGGAGGACGGCCGGGCCGCCTACGTGGAGCGCGACGGCCTGATCTGCCTGGCGCGGGCCTGACCGCCGCCTCGCGTCCACCCGCACGATGGTGATGCTGGGGGCGGCGGGCCGGCGGAGGGGCCCGCGAAGTCGCACCGCCCGCTGGAGGGCCGCGGGAAGCCGGCGGACGGCGCGCGG
>DASPOZ010000053.1:0-6937 GCA_035625755.1 Candidatus Sulfotelmatobacter sp. | reverse complement strand
GATGATCTCTCCCGTCTAACCGGACTGCGGGGTCACGCGGGGCATGATTTGCGCCCGCGGGCGGGACACGGGCCTAGCAGGAGGCTGAAAAACTCTCTTTTGCGCAGGCTGCTCAAAAAGGTCCAGGTGCAGGGCGGCGCGCGAGGCGTGCTTGGTCCGTACGTCGCAGCGCCGCGCGAGCGCGCCAACGCCCCACCCGCTGCCGCCGAAGCAGCGGGGAGAGATGTTGGGCCTTTTTCAGCAGCCTGCTAGGCGGCGCCGCAGCGATTTCGCCGAGGACGGCGCCGGGCGTTCCACGGCGGGCATTGCCATTTCCGTGGCCTCCGGGCTATGATGCCCTGCCCCATCACCCACCCTGCTGTTTGCCGCGGGGCGGCGGGCCCTGCCGCACGTACGGCCGACACAGCCAGGAGGAGCGCGCCATGAACGATCTCACCGCGAACGACCAATCCGAAACGCCCTGCACCGGCGCCGTGAGCCGGCGCGATGTGCTGCGGGCCGGCGTAGCCGTGGGCTTCGGCCTGGCGGCCTTGGGCGCCCCCGGGGGGCGCGCCCTGGCGCAGGCCAAGAAGACGGTGAAGCTCTCCTTCATCGCCCCGCTCACCGGCGGCACGGCCTCCAACGGGCTGGGGGGGCGCAACGCCTTCCTGCTGGCGGTGGCCGAGCGCAACGCCGACCCCCGGAGCAAATACCACTACGAGACGGTGGTGCTGGACGACGAGTGCAAGCCCACGGTGGGGGTGCAGGCCGCCCTCAAGGCCGGCTCGGACCCCGAGGTGATCGCCTCGGTGTCCCACTACTGCAGCGTCGTGGCGATCGCCACGGTGGACACCTTCCACAAGCTCGCCCTGCCCTCCATGGTCTGGGGGTCCGTGCTGCCGGACGTGACCTACGGGAATACCTACGTGGAGATCACCCGCGTCAACGGGACCATGATCAACCAGAACCAGGTGGCGGCCGACCTCGCCGTGAAGAAGCTCGGCTTCAAGACCTTCGCTCTCATCCATGACACCACGGACTACGGGCGCGGCCACGCCAAGTACTTCAGCGAGTACCTCCAGAAGAACGGGGCCCGGATCCTCTCCACCACCGGGACCGCCAAGGACCAGGCCGACTACACGGCCGAGCTGAGCAAGATCAAGCCCGAGCGGCCGGAGGTGATCTGGTACGGCGGCCTCACCCCGGACGGCGTCCGCGTGAAGGTGCAGATGGACAAGCTGGGGGTCAAGGCCCAGTTCCAGGGGACCTCGGGGATCAAGTCCGACACATACATCGAGACGGCGGGGGCGAGCGCCGAGGGGACGTACTGTTTCGTGGAGGGCGCGCCCACGGAAAAGCTGCCGGGCGGCAAGCGGTTCCTGGAGGCCTACGCCAAGATGAACTTCAAGGAGCCGCCGGAGGCCTACGGGCCCTTCGCCTACGCGGCCACCCATCTCATCATCGACGCCATCGAGGAGGTGGGCCCGGATCGCGCCAAGGTGGCCCAAAAACTCAAGCGGACGAAGAAGCAGGACACCATCATCGGCCCGGTGGAATTCGACGAGCACGGGCAGAACACCGTGCCCTTGATCACCGCGTATGTGGCCCAGGACGGCAAGTGGGTGGTCTGGGAGGATTCGGAGTACGCCAAGGGCAAGCGGGAACTGCCCGGCCTCAAATTCAAGAAGGAACGCGGCTGACCGCCAGCAACGAGCGACGAGGAACGAGCAATGAGTGAAAAGCGCGCCGCAGGCCTCTCCGATCTTCCACTCATTGCTCATTGCTCATTGCTCATTGCTATGTTGTGATGCCCCCCCTCGAGGTCGTGCTCCAGCAGGCCTTCAACGGCCTGATGCTGGGCGTGATGTACGCCCTGATTGCCGTGGGCTTCACCCTCTTCTTCGGGGTGCTGGACGTCATCCACTTCTCCCACGGCGACATCTTCATGTTGGGCGCCTTCGCCGGGCTCACCCTCACCGCCCTCTGGAAGGCGGCCGGGCTGGCCGGCCCGGCCGTGGCCCTCCCCCTCACCCTCCTGGGCGCCCTCCTCATCACCGGCGCTCTCGGCGTGGTGGCCGAGCGGGCGTGCGTGAAGCCGCTGGCCAAGGCGCCTCCCCTCATGACGCTCCTGGCCACCCTCTCCCTCGGCCTGGTCATCCGGGAGGGCGTCCTGATCTTCTACCCGCGAGGGGCCGACCCCAAGCCCTTCCCCTCCATGCTCCCCGGGGGCGGGTTCGACGTGGGGGGTGTCACCATCCGCTACGAGAACCTGGCCATCCTCGCCATCGGCGGGGGCGCCATGGTGCTGGTGGACCTGCTCATCAACCGCACGCGGCTGGGGGCCAGCATCCGCGCCGTGGCCCAGGACCCCGAGGCGGCCCAGATGATGGGCGTGGACCTGGACCGGACGGTGGACTTCACCTTCTTCCTCGGCTCGGCGCTGGCCGCGGTGGCCGGGATCCTGAACGGGCTGTACTACAGCGAGATCCACTTCATCATGGGGATCACGGGCGGCGTCATCGGCTTCTCGGCGGCGGCCATCGGCGGCCTGGGCAACGTGTACGGCGCCATCCTGGGCGGCCTCCTCTTCGGCGTGCTGCAGACCACGGCGGCGGCCTTCATCCCGCGCGGCTCCGAGTTCCGGGACGTGGTGGCCTTCGCCGTGGTGATGATCTTCATGGTCTTCAAGCCCACCGGCATCCTGGGCGAGAAGGTGGTGGAGCGCGTCTAGCAGGCTGCTGAAAAGGGCCCACCTGCGGCGTTGGCGCGCTCGCGCGCTCGCTGCGACGTACCCGGCGTACGCCTCCGACCCACCTTCGGTGGGTACCCCGGCCTCGCGCGCCGCCTTGCATCTAGGCCCTTTTGAGCAGCCTGTCCGATAAGGGTACTCCAACATCCTGCCGGGGGCGGGGGATGAGCGGCGCATGAGCGGGGCGATCGCGGTCTGGGCCGTCGAACTGGGGCTCTTCGCCCTGGTCACCGCCGCCCTGCTGGCCGAGCGTCCCTTCGCCCTGGGCGCCACGGCGGCCGCCATCGCCCTCGTGGTGGTCCTGGCCCGGGCCTGGCCGCGCGGACGAGACGCCGTGGCCGCTGCCTTCCGGGGGAACCGTCCGGCGGCGTTCGCCGGCGGCGCCGTGCTGGCCCTGGCCCTGCCCTTCCCCCTCCGGGCCAGCCCCTATTGGACCTTCATCGCCACCATGGCGCTGGTGTACGTCACCATCGGCCATGGGCTGAACCTTCAACTCGGCACGGCGGGTGTCATCAACCTGGCCGGCGCTGCCTTCGCCGGCCTGGGCGGCTACACGGTGGGCCTCGTCACGGTGCGGTTGGGCCTTCCCCCCTCCCTGGCCCTCCTGGCGGGACCGCTGGTCGCCGTGGCGGTGGGGGCGCTCCTCTTCATCCCCATCCTCAAGGTGCGGGGCCACTACCTGGCCCTGGTCACCATCGCCTTCGGGTTCATCTTCACCATCCTCATGAATAACCTGGAGTTCACGGGGGGCCCGCAGGGCATCAAGAACATCCCCGCCCTGCGGCCCTTCGGGTACGCCTTCACCAGCGCGCCCCGCCTGCTGGGCATGACCCTGCCCTACCACGCCAATTTTTACTTCGCGGCCCTGGCCATGGCCGCGCTGGTGACGGGGATCGCCTGGCGCCTCCACAACTCGTGGGTCGGTCTGGTCCTCAATACGCTGCGGGATGACGAGATCGCCGCCAAGTGCAGCGGCGTGCCCGTGGCGCGGTACAAGCTGCTGGCCTTTTCCCTGGGGAACCTCGCCATCGGGCTGGGCGGGGCCTTCTATGCCGTGATGGTGGGGTTCGTGTCCCCGCCCGACTTCGACTTCGGCTACTCCCTGATCATGCTCTCGGTCGTCATCCTGGGCGGGCTCGACTCCATCCCGGGGGTCGTGCTGGGCGCGTGCCTGTTGATCCCGCTGCCCGAGCGCTTCCGCATGCTCCACGAGTACCGCCTGCTGCTGTACGGCGTGGCCATCATCCTGATGCTCCTCTTCCGCCCGCGGGGCCTGTGGCCGGCCGCCGTGCGGCGGTACGGGCTGCGTGAGCCCGCCGCCGCCTTCGGGCCGGACGGGCCGGTCGCGAACCCGGCGACGGCCGGGGAGGCCTCGTGAGCCTCTTCGCCACGCGCGATCTCACGGTGTCCTTCGGCGGGCTGACCGCCGTGGACCGGGTGGGCGTCACCCTGGAGGCGGGGGAGACGCTGGGACTGATCGGGCCCAACGGTTCGGGGAAGACGACGTTCTTCAACGCGGTCACCGGCCTCGTCCCGGCCGCCGGGGAGGTCACCTTCCGCGACCGGAGCCTGGCCGGCCTGGAGCCCCACGCCATCTGCCGGGAGGGCATCGCGCGCACGTTCCAGTCGAGCCGGCTCTGCCTGGGGCTCAGCGTGTTCGACAACGTGCTGATCGGGATGCGCAGCCAAGCCCGCAGCGGCCTGTGGGACGCCCTGTTCCGCCGGGGGCGGGCGCTGGCCGACGTGCGCCGGTCCCTGGCCCAGGCCGCCCACCTGCTGGGCCTGTTCAACGCGGACCTGGTGGCCCGCGGCTTCGACCCGGTGGGCGAGCTGCCGCAGATCGACCGGCGCCGGGTCGAGATCTGCCGGGCCCTGGCGGCCCGGCCGCACCTCCTGCTGCTGGACGAGCCCTCGGCCGGCATGAGCCCCGAGGAGACCGTGGAGCTGATGAAGGACCTGCAGGTCGTGCGCGGGGAGATGCCCGGGCTCAGCATCATCCTCATCGAGCACGACATGCACGTCATCGAAGGCGTGAGCCGACAGGTGGTGGCTTTCAACTACGGCCGCAAGATCGCCGAGGGGACGTTCGCGGAAGTCGCCCGCAATGACGAGGTGCGTGAGGCGTATCTGGGCCGCGGCTCCGCCTCTCGCTTCTCTACGCCCCGCCCGGGGTCCACCGTGCAGGAATGAGGAGGGCAAGCCGATGAGTTCCTTCGGGAGGCAGGTCCTCGCAGTGGCTCTGGGCGGCCTGATCGCGGCTGGCATCGTCGTTGGCTGGATGAAGCACAAGGAGGGGCTCGCCGAGCGAGCCCGCCAGGACGCGCTGATGGCGTCCATCGGCCAAGGGTGCGGCAAGGCCAAGTCCCAAATCGATACGGCGGATCTGACGGCCCTGGTTGATTGCGTCAAGGCCTACAAAAAGGTGGAGGCCGATCCGGAATTGGGCCGGCTCCACGCGGATGCGGCGGCGCGCCGCGCTGAGATCGAGGGGAAGATCGGCGCTTTCTGCGAGGAAGTTATGGGGGGCCGGGAGACGATGAAGTTGCATGCGTGCGGCCTCGCCTATCAGTCGCTGGGTGAGGAAGCCAGGGCCGGCGACATTTTTGCGACGGAAAAGGCCGTCGGAGATGCCGAGCGGGCGGAGAGGCGGCAGCGGCTCGCCGACGAGGCCGCCGAGCGCCGCAGAAAATGGGAGGAGCAACGCAGCGCCCTGGAGCTCGAACGCAAGCCAAAACCGCCAACCCAGGAGGCCATCGAGCGATGTAAGCGGGCCGTCCAGGTTGGGTGCCTTGACGCACGCCGACGGGGCACCGTGGAATTTATCACCCGGCAATGTGATATGGACAGACGGTATAAAGAGTGCGAGACCCGTGGTTCATCTGGCTTTTGAGGGCCGCCCGGGTCGCCCGCGCCGCCGCCCGGCCCCGAATTCCGCTGTTGACTGACACGCCCCCTCACGATATTTTCCGTTTCCCCACCAAGCTTCATGCAGCGTTCTCCCGGCGTTCACCACTCCCCGCCCCTGGCAGAGGGGAGGGGCCAGGGGGTCCGGCATGTTGGAGCTGCGAGCCGTCTCCACGCGGTACGGGAAGAACCCCATGCTGCGCAATGTCTCCGTGGCACTCCGGGAGGGGGAGATCGCCTGCCTCCTGGGCCCCAACGGGGCCGGCAAGACAACCCTCCTCCGCACGATCCTGGGCCTGGTGCGGCCGGTGGAGGGCTCGGTCCTCTTCCAGGGAGAGCGCATCGACGGCCTGACGACGAACCGGATCGTGCGGCGGGGGATCGGCGTGGTGCCCGAGGGGCGGCGCATCTTCCCCAAGATGACGGTGGACGAGAACCTCCGCATGGGCGCCTACGCCGAGTGGGGCTCGCGCCAGGTGGCAGAACGGCTGGAGGAGACCTACGCGCAGTTCCCGCGCCTGCGGGAGCGCAGCCGGCAGGTGGCCGGCACCATGAGCGGCGGCGAGCAGGCCATGCTGGCCATGGGCCGCGCCCTCATGGGGCGGCCGCGGCTCCTCCTGCTGGACGAGCCCTCCCTGGGCCTCTCGCCGCTCCTGGTGGAGCACATCTTCGAGACGATCCATGCCATCAACCGGCGCGGGACCACGGTGTTCCTGGTGGAGCAGAACGCGCGCATGACCCTCGCCCTGGCCCACCACGGCTACCTGATCCAGAAGGGCGAGATCGCCGGCGCCGGCACCGCCGCCCAACTCCGCGAATCCGCCCTCGTCCGCCACGCGTACCTCAGCGCCTGATTTTTCACCCAGGAAACCCCCGCACAGACCCCGTATGCGTCCGCGCCCGCGCCGGCGAACGCCGCGGAACTGCCAAGCGGACGAGGCGGCTCGCACGGCCCGCGCGCAGAGTTTCTTTCAGGGCCGGATCCCTCAGAGGCGGACCGGACGCGTAGTTTGGGGGCGTTGGCCCGGCCGCGGGCGATGGCATATTCCCTGCTCCCCTCACCGCCGAGACCGATGGGCCAAGCCCTTCGGTCCACCTCCCCAACGGCATCCCGTGGCCCGGGACATCCGCGCGAGGGTGGGGGCGGAGAGAGGAGGCGAGCCATGCGCGTGGTCATATCTTCCGTTCTGCTGTTGGGCCTGTTGTTCCCCTGCGGGGCGACCGCGGCGGGGCCGGGGGGCCACGGCGCCGGAGGGCCGGGTGGCCACGGCGAAGCCCCCGGCGGCTACGGCCTTGGGGGGCCGT
>DASPOZ010000052.1:0-5593 GCA_035625755.1 Candidatus Sulfotelmatobacter sp. | reverse complement strand
TCGGCCCTCCGGGCCGGGCTGGCGGGGCTGCCCGGTGCGTTCCAGGGCTGGGTGGAGGGGTCGGTGTTCGAGGAGGGGAAGGTCCGGGATTTCGGCGGCGACGATGTCCTCTCCCGCGGCTACCAGCGGCCGTCGGGCCAGCGCCTCTGGTTGTACATCGGGTTCTGGCGGCGCCAGCGCGAAGGGCAGCCCATCGCCTTCGCCCCGCGCCGCCTCCTCCCCGGGGCGCAATGGAAGATCGTCTCCTCGCAGGTGGCCTGGGTCGGCGGCGGGGAGGGAGGGCCCAGGATCCCCGTGCGCCAGGTCGTCTTCGAGCGGTTCGCGGAGCGGCAGGCGGTGACCTACTGGTACGTCCAGGGCGGGGGGCGCGTGGTGACCGATTGGCCCGTGGGGCGGCTCGCCCTGGTCTGGGACGCCGTGCGCTGGAGGCGATCGGATGTCGCCCTGATCCGCCTGGCGTCCCCCATCCGCCGGGGCGAGGCCGACGCGGCCCTGGAGGGCCAGCGCCGTTTCGCCGAGCGTATCGCGCCGGCATTGGCCGAGCGCCTGCCCGGGTGATCCTGGGGAAGCCATGAGCATCCACGAGGCCCTGAGGTTCTTGCCCCTGCTGAGCGCCGTGGCGGCGCTGCTGGTGGGCGCCCTGGCACTGCGGCGGGGCCCGCACCCCCTGGTGGCCGGTTCGTTCGTGGCCGGGATGTGGGGGATCGCCGCCGCGGAGGCGGCGGCCTTCCTGGCCTCCCTGGCCCCGGCCGGCGAACGGGCCCTGGAATGGCTCCAAGTGGACCTGGGGGTCCAGTGCCTCTCGACGCTGGCCTGGCTCGTCTTCGCCATCGTCTTCGGGGCGGCGGCCCCGCGGGCCGCCCTCCGGCGCTGGCGCTGGTGGGCGGCCGCGGCCGGCGCCCTGGCCCTCGGCTTTGCCGGGCTGCTGGCGCTGGGCCTGGCCGGCTCCGTCGCACAAGCCTTGGACGGGCCCGAGACGGTGTTGGTGCTCTCGCTGGCGGGGCGGGGCCTCTTCGTCTTCCTCCTGCTGGGGGGCCTGGCGGTCCTGATGCTCCTGGAGCAGGCCTTCCGCGGCTCCAGCGGCCTGGACCGCTGGCGCACCAAGTATCTGGTCCTGGGGGTGGCCGCGGCGCTCGGGTTCCAGATGTACGCGAGCAGCCAGGCGCTCCTGTTCCCGGTGGTGCGCCCGGCGCCGGTCCCGGCCCGGTCGGTGGCCGTGCTGGCGGCGGCGGTCTTGATCGGGTACTCGCTGGCCCGGCGGGGGCTCTTCGGGGCCACGCTCTTCGTCTCCCGCCAGTTCGTCTATCGGTCCGTCACCGTCTCCATCGTCAGCGCCTACCTGCTGGCCATGGGGGCCGCCGGGGAGGCGGTGCGCCGGTTCGGCATCCCGCTGGACCAGTCGCTCAAGGCGGTGGCCGTGCTGGTGGCGGCGGTGGCGCTGGCGGTGGCGCTCCTCTCCGCGCGGTTCCGCCGGCGCCTGCAGTTCTTCATCGCCACGCACTTCTACCGCCACAAGTACGACTACCGCCGGACCTGGATGGATTTCACCAAGCGGTTGAGCGGGGCCGTGCGGGTGGAGGAGATCCTGCCCCGGATCGCCGAGATGGTGGCGGAAACGGTGTGGGTGCGCAGCGTGGCCATCTATACCTACGACGCCGATGGGCGACGGTTCGACCCCGGCGTGGCCATTAACGTGGATGCGCCCCCGGTGCCCGAGGGCGCGGCCCGGGGCCTGGGCGAGCTCCTGCCGGCGCGGCAGCGGCCCGTGCTCCCGGACGACCTGCCCGGGCTCCCCCTCGCCGCGGAGGCCCGGGGGGCCCTGGCGGGATTCTTCGCCCGCAGCGGTCTGGTGGCCCTGGTTCCCCTGGTCACCAAGGAGGCGCTGGTGGGCCTCATCGGCGTGGGGCCCGAGGCCAGCGGGAAGCCCTTCGCCGAGGAGGACTGGCAACTCCTCGCCACCATCGCGGGCCAGGCGGCCGGAGCGATCGTGGCGGCCCGGCTGGCGGAGCGGCTCCTGGCCACCCGGGAGATGGAGGCCTTCCACCGGCTCTCCGCCTTCGTGATGCACGACGTGAAGAACGCCTTGGCGATGCTCCGCCCCCTCCTGGACAACGCGCGGGAATTCATCGGGGACCCCGCGTTCCAGCAGGACGCCCTGAGCACCATCGAGAGCGCCGCGAACCGAATGGAGGGCCTCATGCGTAAGCTGTCCGGCGCGCCGGCGCCGGGGGCGGGGCCGCAGGGGCCGATGGACCTCAACGAGGTGGTCCGGGCGGCCCTGGCCGCCTGTCCCATCGGCCGGTGGCCCGGCATCACGGTGGTCGAGGATCTGTCCCCGCTGCCCCCGCTGCGCGGGAATCCCGCGGAGCTGCAGAACGTCGTGAACAACCTGCTCCTGAACGCGGCGGAGGCCCTGGAGGGGCGGCCGGGCGCCGTGACGATCCGGACCGCCCAGGACGGCGCGTGGGCCACGCTTGCCGTGTCGGACACGGGCAAGGGGATGGACGAGGACTTTCGGCGCCATTGCCTCTTCCGCCCGTTCCGCACGACGAAGCCGAAGGGGCTGGGGATCGGCCTCTTCCAGTGCAAGGCCATGGTGGAAGCCCACGGCGGGCAGATCGCGGCCGAGAGCGCCGACGGGAAGGGCACCACCTTCACCGTCCGTTTGCCCGTCCGTTCCGATGTGGAAGACGAACCAGGCCCCGAGCGCGCCGCCCTCGCCGGAAGCCAGGGACGAAGGGGATAGCGGGCGGGTGGCCCAGCGGCGAGGAACGAGGTGGTGATGGATATGGCTGAGCAGAGCAAGCCCAAGGTGCTGAACGTCGAGGATGAGGAAGCCATCCGCAAGCAGCTCTGGTGGGCCCTCAATAAGGAATACGACGTGCTGACGGCGGAGACCGCCGACGAGGCGGCCGAGATCTACCGTCGGGAACGCCCCAGCGCCGTGACGCTGGACCTCGGCCTGCCGCCCCAGCCCTCCGGCAGCGACGAGGGCCTCCGTGCCCTGACCCAGATCCTGGGGGCGGATCCCCTGGCCAAGGTCATCGTCCTCACCGGGAACGGGGATCGCGCCATGGCGCGGCGGGCCGTGGAGCTGGGCGCGTGCGATTACTACCTGAAGCCGGTCCAGGTCGAGGACCTGCGCATCATGCTGCGCCGGGCCATCCACCTGCGGACCCTCGAGGAAGAGGTCGCCGCCCTCCGCCGCCAGCAGACCGAGGCGACGCGGTATGTGGAGATCCTGGGGAACTCGCCCCGGATGCAGGAGGTGTTCGCCACCATCGAGCGGGTGGCCGACACGACGGCCACCGTCCTCATCACCGGAGAGAGCGGGACCGGGAAGGAGCTGGTGGCCCGAGCCATCCACGAAAAGAGCGGGCGGCGGTCTCGACCCTTCGTTCCCCTCAACTGCGGGGCCATCCCGGAATCCCTCCTGGAGAGCGAACTCTTCGGCCACGAGAAGGGGGCCTTCACCGGGGCCCACCAGCAGCGGAAGGGGAGGCTCGAGCTGGCGGAGGGGGGGACGGTGTTCCTGGATGAGGTCAGCGAGATGGCGCCGGCCCTCCAGGTGAAGCTCCTGCGGTTCCTGCAGGAACGGGTCATCGAGCGGGTGGGCGGCCGGGAGGCGATCCCCGTGGATGTGCGGGTGCTGGCCGCCTCCAACGTGGACCTCCAGGCGGCCATCGCCCAGGGGACCTTCCGGGAGGATCTCTACTTCCGGCTGGGTGTCGTTGCCATCGCCGTCCCCCCGTTGCGCGCCCGGGGGGACGACATCCTGTTCCTGGCGAATGTGTTCCTCCAACGCCACGCCGCGGAGAACCGCCGCCAGCGCGTGCGCGGGTTCGGTTCGGGAGCCACCCAGGCCCTGGTCACCTATCGGTGGCCCGGGAACGTGCGGGAACTGGAGAACCGGGTGCGGCGGGCGGCCATCATGGCCCAGGGGACCTTCGTGGAGCCCGCGGACCTGGGATTCGGCGAGGAGCCGGTCCCCGAGGATCTCAGCCTGCGGGCGGCACGGCAGCGCCTGGAACGGCACCTCCTCTTGGAGGCCTTGAAGCGCCATGGCGCCAATATCAGCCATGCGGCCAAGGAACTCGGTGTGAGCCGCCCGTTCATGCACGACCTGATCCGCAAGTACCGGATCTCGGTGCCGGACCTCAAGGGGCAGGGTGAGGCCGCCGGTGCCTGAGCGGCGCGCCAACCGCCTCCGCTCCGGGCCGGTGCCCTCCCCGGCGGTCGGACCGATCGTCCATGCGGGGAACGCCCGAATTCGTCTCGTGCGAGGACCGGCACCCGACGTGCCGTCTACGAAGGAGGCCGCGGCAATGCGACGAAGGCATGGGATCGCTGCACGGGGAGGCCGGCTGGCCCTGCAGGTGGCGGCCATCGTGGTGTCGGCCGGCATGGTCGCCTGCGCGGAAACGCCGCAGCAGACGCGCGACAGGCATTACGCCCGGGGACTGGAGGCCGTCGCGCTGGAGAGGACGAGCGACGCGATCCTGGAGTTCCGCAACGCGCAGCGGGCCGACCCGCAGTTCGGACCGGCCCGCTACCAGCTGGGGCTGCTCTACAAGATGCGGGGGTGGCTGCCGGACGCGGCGCGGGAATTCTCCGCGGCGGCGGAGCTCATGCCGACGTCCCCCGGGGTGATCCTGGAGGCGGCATCCGTCCTGGCGGACCTGAACCGAAGCGACGAGGCCCTGGGGCTGTTGGGGCCGATGCTGGCGCAGCAACCCCCGCCCGCCCGGGCCCAGGTCATCCTCGGCAAGATCCTCCTGAATCGGAAGGAAGACGATGCCGCGGAGGCGGCGCTGGCCCAGGCCGTGGCCCGCGACCCCAACGATCCGGAGGAGCACCTGGTCCGCGGCCGCCTGCAGCTTTACCGGAACCGGCCCCAAGAGGCCGAGGAGGCGTTCCAACGGGCCCTGGCGGCGGATCCGAAGTACCTCTTGGCGTATGACGCGCTGGCCCTCCTGTATCTGCGGACGGGCCGGGGGCCCAAGGCCGAGGAGCTCCTGCGCCAGGCCATGGAGATCGAGGCGTTCCACGCCCCCTCCCGGATCCTGCTCAGCCGGGCGCAGCTCCAGGCGGACAACATCGGGGCGGCCATCAAGACCCTGGAGGCGGTCCCCGACAGGCAGGCCGCGCTCGCGCTGAGGCTCGAGCTGGGCGACCTGTACAATCGTGCGGGGAGGTTCGAAAGGACCATCGCCATCCTCGATCCCCTTGCCGTCAGATTCCCCAACGTCTCCCGGCTCGCCCTGGTGCTGGGCGAGGCCTACTTGCGGGCGCGGCAGTATCCCCGGGCCGTGGCCCACCTGGAACGGGCGGCCACGTTGAGCCCGGACAGCGGCCGGGTGCAATACGACCTGGGGCTGGCCTATCTGGGTGCCGGGAGCCCGGGCCCGGCGGCGGCTCGGTTCGCCGACGCCGTGCGCCTGCAGCCGGAGCTGGCGAAGGCCGCCGAACTTCGGCAGGCGCAGGCGTACCTCCAGGCGGGCAGGCCCGGCGAGGCCTTGCAGAGCGTCCAGGAGGCCCTGCGGAACGACCCGCGGGATCCAGCGGCCTTGCAGGTGGCCGGGACGGCATACGC
>DASPOZ010000051.1:0-6397 GCA_035625755.1 Candidatus Sulfotelmatobacter sp. | reverse complement strand
GGACGCCGCGCCCGGGGCGGCGCGCCCCATGCTACGGCTCCGGGGCGGCGAAGGCGGGGGGGCGCTTCTCCACGAAGGCGGTGACGCCCTCCACGAAGTCCGGCGTGCGACCGCACGTCCCGATGCCCACGGCCTCGGCCTCCATCTGGGCCTCCAGGCCCTCGTGCAGGCCGCGATACATGAGCGCCTTCCCGATGGCCAGGGCGTGGGCCGGCCCGCGGGCCAGCCGCTCGGCCCAGTCGCGCACGGCCACCTCCAGCTCCCCGGGCGGCACCACCCAGTTGATGAGGCCGCGCCCGAGGGCCTCCTGGGCGTCGATGGCGCCGCCGAAGAGGGCCAGCTCCAGGGCGCGCTTCACCCCCAGCGCCCGCGGCAGGAAGTAGGTGGACGCCCCGTCCGGGCTGGCGCCGATCCGCGCGTACGCCATGTCGAACCGCGCCCCCTCGGCGGCCACGACCAGGTCGCAGCCGAGGGCGAGGCCCACGCCGCCCCCCGCGGCGAACCCCTGCACGGCTGCCAGGGTCGGCTTGGGCATGCGGACCATGGCCGAGATCGCCCGGTGCATCTCCACGGCCAGCTCGTACGTGAGGGCGCCGGCCGCCCCCCGCGCCGCCTGCTCGCGGAAGGCCTTCACGTCCCCCCCGGCGCAGAAGGCCCGGCCGGCCCCGGCCAGGACCAGGCACCGCAGGCCGGGGTCCCGCCGCACCCGGTCGATGGCGTCCAGCACCTCACGGGTCATTTCCATCGAGAGGGCGTTGAGGACCTGGGGCCGGTTCAGGGTGACGTAGGCCACCCGATGCTCCACCCGGAACAGGATCTCCTGGTAGCTCATTCTCCCACCTCGCGCCACACACGGAATGGATGTTCTTGGCCCTACGCGAACGCCCGCCCGCGGCCAAGAAAAGTATTCCTGGGAGGGCCGCTCAAAAGGGTCCAGGTGCAAGGCGGCGGGCGATGCGCCGAGTGAGGCGTACTCCGGGTACGCCGCAGCGAGCGCGCGAGCCCGCCAACGCCGCAGATGGGCCCTTTTCAGCGGCCCGTCACAAATCGGCGAAGGCGCGGCCCAGCAACGCCCCGTTCTTCACCAGCGTGCGCTGGAGGAATCGGATGTCCACGTGGCGGGCGTCCTGCCCCGTCAGGACGGCCAGGGCGGCGGCGGTGCCGGCGGCCTCGCCCACCACGAAGCCGGAGGGCAGGCCCCGCAGCGCGGCCAGCGCCCGCGGATCGGCTGAAAGTCCCCGCCCCGCCATCAGCAGCCCGGGGACCCCCCGCGGGAGCAGGCACCGGTACGGGATGTCATAGGCGCCGCCGCGCCGGGGGCCGACGAACGGCCCGCCGCCCTCCGGTCCGGGGGCCCCGGGCAGCGGGTGGGCGCCGCGCGCCACGCAGTCCACGAAACGGCGCCCCTCCAGGACGTCCGCCTCGGTGAGCATGTACTCGCCCACGATGCGCCGGGGCTCCCACACCGTCACCGGGGGGTTCGTGCGGCCAGCCGGCCCGAAGCCCCTCACGTGCCGGCGGAGCAGGCGCAGCAGGCCGTCCGCCCGACGGGCGTTCTCCAACTCGCCGGCCGACCGGCCCCACGGGTCCGACGGGTCGTCCCCCGCCAGGCCGGCGACGGCGAGGACGACGCGGCCGCGCCGCCCCGAATGGCAATGCACGTAGCCCTCGCCGTTCAGGGTGAGCCCGTCGCGGGCGAGGTGCCGGCGCCAGGGGTCCAGGGTCCCCACGGCGTAGACGGGCGCGGGCCTCCGCCCGCCGGGCAGCGGGGCCCAGAGCGCCATACCGTCCACACCGAAGGGCGAGCGCAGCGCGGCGGCGAGGCGCACGTCGGCCAGGGGGAGGACCAGGGTGGGCGGCGCGGCGCGCAGGTCCGCCCCGCGCCCCGCCATCACGGTGGCGCCGGCGAGGGCGGCCAGCGTGCCGTCGCGCGTGGCGTCCACCACCATGGGCGCGCGCACTTCCTGCGGGCCGCCCACGCCGTGGGCCACCACGCCCACCAGGCGCTTGGCGTGCCACACGACATCCGTCGCCGTGTGCTGGAGGAGCACCTGGACGCCGGCCTCGCGCACCAGGTCGCTGAGCACGCTCTGCAGGCCGGCCGGATCCGCGGGCGTGACGGACCCGAAGGGTCCCCCCGGCCAGCGGACGTGGCCTCCGGTGCCCCCGGCCCCCTGAAGGCGCTGCACGATCTCCTCCGCCAGACCGCCGGCCACGGGATCCCCGCTGAGATCGTGGTAGGGCGCCAGGCACAGGCCCAGGGTGGCGAGCCCGCCGAGGGCGCGCCCCGCCTCCACCAGCGCGGTTCGCATCCCCAGCCGTCCCGCCGCCACCGCGGCGGCGATGCCGGCCGGGCCGCCGCCTACCACCACCACATCGAAGCCGAGCCCCATGGCCTCCGTTCCTGCCGGCCGCGGGCGCGCCGCCGGCCGCTCCCTTGTTATGCGAAACCCCCGCGGCCCGTCAAGCGCTTTCGGCCCGCCGGGTTCGGTGCGGGCGCCCCGCGCGCGCCCGGGAAGCTGCTTGCTGCGGGACGACCCGGTTTGGTACATTTCCTTTCACGGAGGAGGCACATGAGCGATGTCTACGTGGCCGGCGCGGGGATGACCCGCTTCGGCCGCTTGGACGCCACGCTGCTCGGCCTGCTGGCGGAGGCCGGCGCCGGGGCCCTGCGGGACGCGGGGAGCCCGGAGATCCAAGCAATCTACGTGGCCAGCATGGATCCCGAAGAGCTGGCGGACGAAGGGTCCATCGCCTCCCTTTTCGCCGCCTACATCGGGCGCCCCCGCCTCCCCTCTCTGCGCATTGAGACGGGCACCTCCAGCGGGGCCGCCGCGTTCTTCGCCGCGTGGACGGCGGTCGCCAGCGGGTACCACGATCACGTGCTGGTGGTGGCCGGCGAGAAGATGACGTCCCGCCCCACCCCCGAGGTGGCCGCCATCCTGAGCCGCATGATCGATCCCTACGAACGCTCGTACGGGGCCACCATGCCCGCCCTGGCCGCCCTGGTGGCCCGGGCCTACATGGAGGCCCATGACCTGGCGCCGAAGGATTTGGCCCAGGTCGCCGTGAAGAACCACGCCAACGGGGCCCGGAACCCCTTGGCGCACTTCCAGCGGCCCATCACGGTGGAGGAGGCCCTGGAGAGCCGGTTCGTGGCCGAGCCCCTGCGCCTGTACGATTGCTGTCCCATTTCCGACGGGGCGGCGGCCGCCGTACTCACGCGGGAGCGCCACCGGGTCCGCGTGGCCGGCATCGGCCACGGGGCCGATCACCTGGCCCTGCGGCACAGGGACTGCCTCACGGGGTTTCGCGCCACGCAGGCCGCCGCCCGCCGGGCCTACGCCATGGCCGGGCGGAGCCCGCGGGACATCCAGGTGGCCGAGCTGCACGACGCCTTCACGCCCTTCGAGATCATCAGCAGCGAGGACGTCGGCTTCTTCGAGCCGGGCCAGGGCGCGCGGGCCCTGGCCCGCGGCCGCACGGCGCTGGGCGGGGACCTGCCCATCAACCCCTCGGGCGGCCTGAAGGCCCGGGGTCATCCGGTGGGGGCCAGCGGACTGGCCCAGGTGGTGGAGATCGTCTGGCAGCTCCGCGGCGAGGCGGGCGGGCGCCAAGTGGACGCCCGCGTGGGCCTGGCCCAGAGCATCGGCGGCCTCGCCTCCAACAACTTCGTCACCGTCCTGGAGGCGGTCGCCTAGTGTTCGAGTCCGCGATCCCGGCGCCGCAACCCGCCCCGCATCCGGTGGAGCAGCGCGGGGAGGGCGAGCCCATCCCGGCGTCCCGTTGCGCCTGCGGGTACGTGGCGGCGCCGCCGACGCCCTTCTGCCCGTGCTGTGCCGGACCCATGGTGCCGTTCCAGGTCGCCCCCTTCGGCGCCGTGCTCTCCTACACCATCCTGCATTCCCCGCCCGCCGGGTTCACCGCCCCCCTGAGCATCGCCCTGGTGGAGCTGCCGGGCGGAGTGAAGTTCATCTGTCACGGGCACGCGGACGACCAGCGAGGGCTGCGCGTGGGACGGCACGTGCGGATCGAGCACACGGACGACATCTACTACTTCGCCAGCATGTCCCTGGGCGAGCGCGCCCGCCTGTTGTGGAGCCGCCGGGGAGAGACCCGCCAGAAACTCCGCGCCATCCTGCGCCTCTCCCTTCGCCGGCGCGGCTGACAGGCTGCTGAAAAAGGCCCATCTGCGGCGTTGGCGCGCTCGCGCGCTCGCTGCGGCGTACATCCCAGTACGCCTCACTCGGCGCATCGCGCGCCGCCTTGCACCTGGGCCTTTTTGAGCAGCCTGGCCGATGGAGGGTCTTGCGGGAGCGCGTGGGGCGCGGGCGCGGCCGCCGCGCGCGCCGGGCCGCAGAAACAGCGCGGCCCGCTGGAGGTGTCTCCCGCGGGCCGCCGCGTGGTGCCGATGTGTTCCGGAGGGGGCCTAGGGGGTCTGCAGGTGCTCCCGCTCGCGCTGGAACGCATCGCGCCCCGCCTGGTAGGCGGCGTTGAGCACGCTGCGCTTCTCCTCCAGCAGGCTCCGTCCGTGGTCGATGACTTCTTCCACCCGGTCCCGCACGTCCTCTGCGGCATCCAGGGTGCGCTCCCGCGCCTCGGAGGCCAGGCCGCGGAGGCGTTCCCGCGTCTTGCGGCCCGGTTCGGGGGTCAGCAGCATGGCCGCGCAGGCGCCCAGGGCGCCGCCGAGGATGAAGGAGAGGGCCACCGACGCGCCAGAGTATCCTCGATCTTCGCTCATGATGCGCTACCTCCTTCGGAAGAGCTGGCGCAGGAGCACGCGGCCCCCGGCCTTCACGCCCGCGATGAGGCCGCCCAGCAGGGTGACGCCCGGCCCGAGGGCCGCGCGGAGGACCGCATTCGCCCCCTGGAGCGTCTTCCCCAGCTCGCCCACGGCCTCGAAGGTCCGGCCGACCTGGGCCACCCCGTCCGCCACCCCGGCCGAAGCTTTGTTCAGGTTCCGCGTCATCTCGCGGAACTCCGCCAGGGCGGGCCCGAGATGCACCTCAGCCTCGTGCAGCAGGCGGTCCACGCGATCCAAGGACCGTCTCAGATGCATGAGGATCGGGATGGCGAAGGCAGCCAGCACGACCCCTATGGCCGCCAGGACCCCCACTGCGATCTCCCACATCGCCATCACCATCCTCCGCATTCCCGCCCGGCGCGGGAGGGCCGGGGGGCGGCCGACAGAGAAACCGAAACTAACACGGCGGCCGGACGCGTGTCAACGAATCGAACCGTGGGAATCGAATCGTGGGACGAGCCCGCCGGACGACGCGCGAGACGACCCGGGCCGAAGGCCTCCCGCCCTCACGGGCGCCGGGTCATGCGGGTCGGGCAGGCCGGGCGCCTTGACGGGGGAGGGCCCTCATGCTAAATAAGGAGGAACGTTCGCTTGAGGGAGATGTATGGCCGCTGCAGATCCCATCGCCTCGACCACCCTGTCCGCCGCTGGCCGGGACGTTCGCTTCTGCCCCTATTGCGGGCAGATGAGCTTCGACGTCATGGGCCAGCGGGAAGGGACCGTCTACTGCGAGTTCTGCGGGGTGGATGTCACCATCGCAGAGCTCGTGAAGACTCCGTAGGCGGCGCCCGCCATCCGCGAGCCCCCCCGGGGGGTTCCCCCACGGTCCTCTTTTTCCGCGAGGCCCAGAGCGCCGATGGCCGTAAGGCATTCGCCCCGTCCGATGCCCCCCGTGGCGCGCGCCCGCCTCGCGCCGCGCGCGGCGGGCGCGGCCCTCTGGGTGTTTGCCTGGCTGGCGGTCGGCCAGGTCGCCCTCCCCGCCTCCCGCCCGGTCCCGGAGCGGCCGATGGGGTGGCTGGGGATCACCATCCAGGACGTGGGCGAGGAGTTGGCCGAGCAACTGGCCACCCGCTTCGGGGTGGCCGCCGGCACCGGCGTCCTGGTGGTGGAGGCGATGCCGGGCGGGCCCGCGGCGGCCGCCGGCTTGCAGCGGGGCGACGTGATCGTGGCGCTGGACTCGCAGCCGATCTGGGACGTGCACCAGTTGCAGCAGCGCATCCGCGGCGCCCCCGTGGGGCGCCCCATGGTGGTTTCGGTGCTGCGCGGGAGCGGGCGGGTACAGGTGCCGGTGGCCGTGGGGGCCATGCCGGACGAGGCCATGGCCATGGTGCTCGGGGAGCTCCTCGGGTTCAGCGTCCGGGCGACGCTGCAGGAGGGCGGCCAGGCCGCCGGCCGCCGGTCGGAGGCAGAGCCCCAGGTCGTTGTCGCCGCGGTGGACCCGCGCTCCGCCGCCCGGGCCGCAGGCCTCCGGCCCATGGACGTCGTGGTGGAAGTGGACGGGCGCCCCGTGGCCGGATTGCAGGATCTCTACCGCGCCCTGCAGGGCGCGGTGGGCAAGGCCGCCTTCCCGCTGGCCGTGACGCGCGAAGGGGC
>DASPOZ010000050.1:0-9133 GCA_035625755.1 Candidatus Sulfotelmatobacter sp. | reverse complement strand
TCTCCCTGCGGCCTTTCCGGTCGCGGGCTCTTGCCTCCCCCGGGGGACAGCGTGCCGGTCAAGACCAGAAAACGCGATGGCCAGGGGACCCGCGCCCACGTCGGCGGCCTGGAGCGCCGCCTCCGGCGGCTCGGAAGCCTCATGGAGGTGAGCGTCCTCATCGGCTCCTCGCTGGACCTGGCCGAGGTGCTGAACCGGGTGATGCAGAAGGCGAAGGATGTGATGGACGCCGACGCGGTGTCCATCATGCTGCTCAACGAGCGCACCAACAAGCTCGAGTTCGAAGTGGCCCTGGGCGAGGGGAACACGACCTTCGAGACGCTGCGGAAGAAGATCGTGCTGGACCTGGGCCAGGGCATCGCGGGGGCCGTCGCCCTCTCGCGCACGCCGGAGCTGATCGCGGACGTCCCGGCCGACCCGCGTTTTTACAAGGACGCGGACAAGCTCACCGGTTTCACCACGCGCAGCATGCTGGCGGCGCCCCTCATCGTGCGCAACAAGCTGGTCGGCGTGGCCCAGGTGATTAATCCGCGGGGCGGCGGCCGGTTCACCCCGGAGGACCTGGAGCTCTTCGTCACCTACTGCCGGCAGGTGGCCGTGGCCATCGAGAACGCGCGGCTCCACAAGGTGCTGCTGGAGCGCCAGCGGGAACAGCAGCAACTCGAGTTCGCGGCCCTGGTGCAGCAGAGCTTCCTGCCCCAGCGCTGCCCCGTGTGAGAGCGGCACCGCTTCGCCCTGGAGGCGAAGACGATCCCGGCCGCCGCAGTGGGCGGGGACCTGTACGACTTCGTGGAGATCTCCGGGGAACGCCTCGTCGTCCTCATCGGGGACGTCTCGGGGAAGGGCGTGCCGGCGGCGCTCATGATGGCCAAGGTCATCAGCGATTTCCGCGCCGCCGCCACCCGCGCCGCCGCCCCGGCCGCCATCCTGGCGGACCTGAACGCGGGGCTGGCCGCCCAGAGCCGCCGCGGCATGTTCGTGACGGCGGCCTGCCTCGACCTGGACGCGGAGGAGGGCCGTGTGGCCTACGCCGACGCCGGGCACCTGCCCCTCCTCTGGCACCGCCGGCAACGGGGGGTCGTGGAAACCTTCGAGGCGGAGGGCGGGCCGCCCCTGGGCATCGTCCCGGGGGCGCAGTACCCCGAGCAGCACCTGGCCCTCGGCCCCGGCGACACGCTCCTGCTCTACACCGACGGGGTGGTGGAGGCGCGGGGGCCGGGGGCGGCCCCCTTCGGGCTGGGACGCATGGCCGCCGTGATGGGGGACCGCCTGCCGGCCACCGGGGACCTGGTGGGCGACATCCTGGGGGCCGTCCGGGCCCACGCGGACGGCACGCCCCTGCACGACGACGTCACCATGGTCGCCGTGCGGTGGCGACCCTCGAACTAGGCATCGCCTTCGGCGATGAGGACTGAGGCACGAGGACTGAGGACCGAGTTTCCGACCGCCGGAAGCCGGATCCACGCACCGCTCAGTCCTCATCCCTCAGTCCTCAGTCCCAAGGTCGCTGACGGCTGATGGCTTCGCGCGTGAGCGAGACCTTCCAGATCGAAGTCACCAGCAGTCCGCGCCTGCTCCAGGTGGTGCGGGCCGCGGTGGGCCAGTACGGGCGCCTCCTGGATCTTGGCGAGGGGGAGACCCACCGCCTGAAGACGGCGGTGGACGAGGCGCTCACCAACATCATCCGGCACAGCTACGGCGGCGAGGCCGGGCAGCGTATCGTCATCACCTTCATCCTGTCCGGCGCGCGGCTGGAGATCCTGCTGCGGGACTTCGGGCGCAAGCCGGACCCAGCGCGGGTGGCGCCGCGCGAGCCGGACCTGTCGCGGCCGGGGGGCCTGGGCCTCCCGCTGATCCGCAGCGTGATGGATGAGGTGGAGTTCGACCTGAGCCCCGAGCGGGGCACCATCCTGCGCCTGGTGAAGCATCTGGGGGCCGAACGGGGGGCGAGGTAAGTAAGATGGACGTAGCCGTACGCCACGACGGCCGGGCGGCCATCGTGCAAGTGCAGGGCGAGGTGGACCTGTACAGCGCGCCCAAGATGCGGGAGGCGCTGGTGGGCCTGACCGACGGGCGGTCCCCGGCGGTGCTGGTGGACCTCTCCCGCGTGGAATACATGGACAGCTCGGGCGTGGCCACGCTGGTGGAGGGGCTCCAGCGCGTGCGGCAGTACGGCGGCCAGTTCAAGCTGGCCGGCCTCGCACCGGCCATCCGGGACGTGTTCCGCTTCGCCCGCCTGGAGAAGGTTTTCGAGATCTACGAAGACACCCAGGCCGCGCTGCGGGCCGTGCGATGAAGGCGCTCCTGGGAGCCGTGGGGCGGCGGGCCCTGGCGGCCCGGGCCGAAGTCACCGAGGCGGCCCGCCTGGTGAACGAAACGGCCGCCCGCCTGCGCCGGGCCCCCACCTCGCCCAAGGGCTTCCGCGCGCCCAGCACCGTGGTCCAGATGGTGAAGGTGGGGGTGGATTCCATCCCCATCGTCTTCCTTATCGCCTTCTGCGTGGGGATGATCCTGGCCCTGCAGGCGGCCTCCCAGCTCCGCCGGTTCGGGGCCACCATCTACGTGGCCGACCTGGTGGGCATCTCCATCACGCGGGAACTGGGCCCCCTGATGACGGCCATCATCATCGCCGGGCGCAGCGGCTCCGCCATGGCGGCCGAGATCGGGACCATGCGGGTGTCGGAGGAGATCGACGCCCTGTCGGTGATGGGCCTGAACCCGGTGGAGTTCCTGGTGCTCCCGCGGGTGGTCTCCCTGGCGGTGATGCTCCCCTGCCTCACCGTGCTGGCCGACGCGGTGGGCATCCTGGGCGGCGTGGCCATCGGCACCCTGGGGCTGGAGATCACGGCGGGCAACTACCTGGCCCAGACCTTTCACGCCCTCTACGTGAAGGACATCGTGACGGGACTGGTGAAGAGCCTGGCCTTCGCCATCATCATCGCCATGGTGGGCTGCTTCATGGGGTTCCGCGCCGAGGGCGGGGCCGAGGGGGTCGGGCGGCGCACCACCGCCAGCGTGGTGGTGGCCATCTTCCTCCTCATCCTCAGCGACCTGTTCTTTACGGCCCTGTTCTACCTGAGCGAGTGAGATGCCGCCGACTGCCGACCGCCGGCCGCCGACCGCCGACACGGGCCGGAACGGCGGCCCCGTGATCGAGGTGCGGGACCTGGTGGTGCAGCGGGGGGACCGCCGCATCCTGGACGGCGTCTCCTTCACCGTCCAGCGGGGCGAGACCACGGTGATCCTGGGGGGCAGCGGCTGCGGCAAGAGCACGCTGCTGCGGCACATGGTGGGGCTCGATCGGCCCCTGGCCGGGCGGGTGCTCCTCTGGGGACAGGACATCACGGAGCTCCCCGAGGCCGAGGTGAACGGCCTGCGCCGCAAGATGGGGATCCTGTTCCAAAGCGGCGCCCTGTTCAACTCCATGACGGTGGGCGAGAACGTGGCCGTGCCGCTGCGCGAGCACACGGAGCTGCCCGACTCCACCATCGAGATCATGGTGCGGATGAAGCTGGGTCTGGTGGGGCTGAGCGGCTTCGAGGACTACATGCCGGCCGCCCTCTCGGGGGGCATGAAGAAGCGGGCCGGGCTGGCCCGGGCCATGGCCATGGACCCCGAGATCCTCTTCTTCGACGAGCCGTCGGCCGGGCTCGACCCCATCACGGCCGCCGGGCTGGACGAGCTGATCCTGCGGCTGCGCCAGACGTTCCAGATGACCATCGTGGTGGTCACCCACGAGCTGCCCAGCCTGTTCCTCATCGCCGAGAAGGTGGTGATGCTGGACAAGGGCAAGGTGGTGCTGGCCGGCACACTGGGCGAGCTGCGGGCCAGCGCGGACCCGCGGGTGCAGCAGTTCCTGGAGCGCCGCCCGGCGCCCGAGATGGAAGACGAGGACGAGATGCTGCGGATCCTGACCCGCTGATCGCGTCGCCGTAAGGCGTGAAGCGTGAGGCGGCAGGGGGGATGAGGAGGGCGCCCGGAGGGAGTCCGGTCTGTCCCCTCACGCCTTCCGCCTCACGCCTTACGGTGACATGAGGGTGTGACGAGTATGGCAGCGAGCTATCGTCGGGAAGAGATCAAGGCCGGCATCACGATCCTGGTGAGCGTCGTGATCCTCGCCCTGGGCATCCTGCTGGTGGGGCGCGGCGGCTTCGAGACCACGCCGAAGCAGTACCGGCTCGAGTTCGGGGGCGTGGGGGGGCTGGAGGAGGGGGCCCAGGTCCGCTTCGGTGGGGTGAAGGTGGGGCGCGTCCTCCGCATCACGCCGCCGGGCAAGGACTCGCCGCTGGTGCAGGTCCTCATCGGCGTGCGCAAGGATGTGATGGTGCGCGCCGGGACGGAGGCGGTTATCAGCACCCTGGGCCTGGTGGGCGAGCACTACATCGAACTGGCCAACCCCAAGCCCGGGCCCGGGGAGATCCCCCAGGGCGGACTCATCGCCGCCAAAGACCAGGCCTCCATGGCCGAGGTGCTGCAGAGCGTGCGGGATGTGGGCGAGGCGGCCAAGACCTTCCTGGCCCGCGCGCAGGCCATGGTGGACGGCCCCATGAGCGACGTCATCCAACGCACGGCGAGCGCCGTGGACACGGGGGGCCGCGCCCTGAAGGGGGCGGAGCAGGTCCTGGGCGCCGAGAACCGCGAGGCCATCCGCAAGGCCCTGGCCAACGTCAGCGGCATCCTGGAGGAGAACCGCGCGCCGATCCGCACCGCCGTGGCGGACCTGGAGGCGTTGATCAAGCGGACGGATGGGGTGATGGCCGACGGCGGGGGGCTCTTGCGGAAGCTGGACGCGGCGGTGGACGAGAAGGGGGGGGACCTGAAAGGGATGCTGGTGGTCATGAAGGCCGACCTGGAGCGGGCCAAGGTGGTCCTGGACAACCTGGACCGAGCCGTCACCAACTTCGACCACGCCATCACCGGCAACATGGATAACATCGAGGCGACGCTGTACAACCTCCGGCGGGCCTCGCAGAACGCACGGGAACTCACCCAGGACCTCAAGGAACGGCCGTGGCAGGTCCTCTTCCCGCAACCCCTGAAGGAGCGCGATGGCGTTCGATAGATCGCATGCCCATTCCACGGACGGACGCTGCGGCCGGCCCCCCGTTACCCGCGGCGGCCCGGGGCGCAGGGTGCCCGGGGCGCGCCGCGCGGCCGCCGGCCTATGGCTGGCTGCCTGCGGCCTGCTGGTGGCGGCCTGCGGCGGGGGCGGGGACATCCCCGAGTCCCGCATCTATCGGATCGGGTACGTGCCCCCGGCCGCGGCACCGGGCGGAAACCCGCTGCCCGTCACGCTGGGGGTGGCCGGCCTGGGCGGCCCGGAGACGTACCAGCAGGAGCGCCTGGTGTACCGCACGCTTCCTCACAAAGTGGCCTACTATCCGTACGACCGCTGGGAGGTGCCTCCCGTGGAGATGGTGACCGACGCGCTCATCCGCCAGTTGCGCGCCGGCGGTCTCTACCGCCGGGTGGTCCCCTACTCGCGGGACGGCCAGGTGGACTACATGCTGCGGGGCCGCCTGCTCCGCTTCGACGAGGAAGACGGCGGGCCCGGCACGCCATGGACGGCGGTGGTGGAGATCGACTACCAGTTGGTGGATCCGCAGAAGGGCCAGGTGGTCTCCACCGGGCTGGCCCGCGCCACCCAGCCCGTGCAGGGGCGCCAGGTGGAGGCCATCGTGGCATCGCTGACCGCCGCCACGCGGGAAGCGGTGGGATCCCTGGCCGCCCAGGTCGCCCAGGCCATCCCCTCCCCGGCGCGGTGATCACCTGGGCGGGCGCTGAACAGTCGACTCGGGCAGGCTGCTCAAAAGGGTCCAGATGCAAGGCGGCGCGCGACGCCGGGGTACCCACCGAAGGTGGGTCGGAGGCGTACTCCGGGTACGCCGCAGCGAGTGCGCGAGCGGGCCAACGCAGCAGATGGGCCTTTTTCAGCAGCCTGCTGGAGGCCGCCGTGGACCCGGAGCTCGTCGAAGGGGTACGGCTCTTCAACGCCCGGGAATTCTGCGAGAGCCACGAGCGCTTCGAAGAGGAATGGATGGTGGAGGTCGGGCCCCGTAAGTGGTTCCTCAAGGGGCTCGTCCACACCGCCATGGGGTTTCACTACTTGACCCACGCGGACTATCCCAAGGGGATGTCCCTGCTGCGTTCCGGGATGCACCTCCTGGACGGGTTCGCGGACGACTTCATGGGGATGGACGTGGCCGGGTTCCGCGCCGCCGCGGGTCGCTGCCGGCACGAGCTGGAGCGGCTCGGCCCCGAGGGCGCCGCGGCCCTGGACCCCGGGCTGTTCCCGACCATCGCGCCCAAGGGTTGAACGAAGCAATGTCCGATCTCCAACGTCCGGTGTCTACCGGTGGTGGGCGCCCTCCGCGCGCCGTCATCCCCACCCCGAATCGTTGAAGGCCGCACCCAGGGCCATCCCCTCTGGCCAGTGGCAATGGGCCAGGGGAAATTCGAGGAGCCCCCGATGCCCGTACAACTGAGCCGCGAGGAGCTGGAAGGGCTCCGCCGGTATTCCAGCCCCAGCATCGCCAACGCCATCGAGACCTTCAACGCCATCCCGCGCAACCAGGGGTTCATGCGGCCCGAGATGCGGTCCCTCTTTCCCGAGCTGGGACCGATGGTGGGTTATGCCGTGACGGCCATGATCCGGGCGGACCTGCCGCCGGCCGAGGGGCACCGGGTGCCGCCGCAGGACTGGTGGGACTACGTCCTCTCGGTTCCGGCGCCCCGCGTCCTGGTGATGCAGGACCTGGACAACCCGCGCCCCGTCGGCGCCTTCTGGGGCGAGGTGCAGGCCAACGTGCACCGCGCCCTGGGCTGCGTGGGCACCATCAGCGACGGCGGCGTGCGGGACTTGGACGAGGTACGGCGCCTGGGCTTTCACTTCTTCGCGCCCCACGTGCTCGTGTCCCACGCCTACGTCCACATCGTGAAGATGGGCCTCCCGGTGGTGGTGGGCGGCATCACGGTGCGCCCGGGGGACCTGCTGCACGGGGACCAGCACGGCGTGGTCCATATCCCGGACGCCCTGGCCCGGGACGTGGCGGCCGCCGCGGCCCGCGTGGAGGAGGGGGAGCGCCACATCATCGGCTGCTGCCGTTCGCCCGAGTTCACCCTGGAGAAGCTGAAGGAGACCTGGAAGCAACTGCGGGGCTAGCCCGCCTTAGCAGGATGCTGAAAAACTCGCTTTTTCCCAGGCTGCTCATAAAGGCCCAGGTGCAAGGCGGCGCGCGAGGCGCGGGGTACCCACGTGAGTGGGTCGGAGGCGTACTTGGTTCGTACGTCGCAGCGCCGCGCGAGCGCGCCAACGCCCCACCCGCTGCCGCCGAGGCAGCGGGGAGAGATGTTGGGCCTTTTTCAGCAGCCTGTTAGGCGGGCTGACCGCGCCGGCCCGGACTGCGCGCCATGGACGCCCCCATCACCCTGGCCACCAGCATCGTCCCCGCCACCGTCACCATCCACGCCCGGGTGCCGGAGCAGCACCCGTCCGCCCAGGTCCTGGGGCAGGACCGGATGGGCACCGGGAGCCTCATCGACCGCGAGGGGCACATCCTCACCGTGAACTACGTGGTGCTGGGGGCGGAACAGATCACCGTCGCCACCGTGAACGGGCGCGAGCACGAGGCCCACATCGTCTCCCGCGATTTCGAGAGCGGCCTGGCCCTCATCAAGATCCCGGCCGGCCGCCATCCCGTGATCCCCGTGGGGAACTCGCGCCGCCTGCGCGCCGGCCAGGCGGGGTTCATCGTCGCCAGCCTGGGGGACGAGAACCGGCGGGTGAACGGCGGGGTGGTCACCGCCGTCGAACCCTTCGACGCCTACTGGGAGTACATGCTGGACCGGGCTATCCTCTTCACCGCGCCCAATCCGGGAGTGGGCGGCGGGCCGCTGGTGAGCAGCGCGGGCGAGCTGGTGGGGGTTGTGTCGTTGAACCTGAACGAGATCGCGCGGATGAGCCTGGCCATCCCCGTGGAGGTCTACGCGGAGCACGCCGACGAGATGCGCCGATTCGGCCGCGTCACGAGCCGGCGGCCCCGCGCGTGGATGGGCCTGTACGCCCAGCCCAGCGAGGAGGGGATCGTGGTGGCCGGGCTGGTGCCGCGCGGGCCCGCCGACCGGTGCGGACTGGAGGAGGGGGATCTCATTCTGGCCGTGGGCGAGCAGCGGATCGCCGACCGGCGCACCCTCTACCGCGCGCTGTGGAAGCACCGCGCCGGCGAGAAGATCCGGATCACCGTGATGCGCCAGGATGCCGTCAAGGTCGTCTCGGTGGACAGCCAGGACCGGGCCGAGTTCTACTACTGACCACCGGTTCCCTGTTCCCGGTTCCCGGTTGACGGCGCGACCCGGGAACGGCAAACCGTGAACCGGGAACCCTTGGGGAAGAGGAGAGGGCGATGATGTTGAAGGATCGGGTGGCCATCGTCACGGGGGGCGGGAGCGGGATCGGGCGGGCCACGTGCCTGGGGCTGGCGGCCGAGGGCGCGTCGGTGGCCGTGGCGGACCTGAACGAGCCGGGCGCCCAGGCCGTGGCGAGCGAGATCGCGAAGGCCGGGGGGCAGGGCCTGGCGGCGAAGGTGGACGTTGCCAACGGCGACAGCGTGCGGGCCATGGTGAAGGCCGTGGTCGCCCGCTTCGGGCGGGTGGACGTGCTGGTGAACAACGCCGGGTGGGACAAGATCGAGCGGTTCGTGGACAGCACCGAGGACACCTGGGACAAGGTGCTGGCCATCAACCTCAAGGGCCAAATCCTGTGCGCCCGCGCCGTGCTGGACGACATGATCCCGCGGCAGAGCGGCCGGATCGTGAACATCGCGTCAGACGCGGGCCGCGTGGGTTCCTCGGGCGAGTGCGTCTACGGGGCCGCCAAGGGGGGCGTCATCGCCTTCACGAAGGGCCTGGCCCGCGAGGTGGCCCGCTTCAAGATCAACGTCAACTGCGTCTGCCCCGGGCCCACGGACACCCCGCTGTTCGCCCAGGTGGCCGCGGGGAACCCCAAGCTGGCCGACGCGCTGAAGAAGGCCATCCCGTGGGGGCGGCTGGGGCGGCCGGAGGATATCGCGCGCGCCGTGGCCTTCTTCGCCTCCGATGCGGCCGAGTACGTCACGGGGCAGACGCTGAGCGTGAG
>DASPOZ010000049.1:0-4749 GCA_035625755.1 Candidatus Sulfotelmatobacter sp. | reverse complement strand
CCGAAGCCCGGCGGGAGGTCCTCCTTCAGCCCGCCCGGCCGGATGTAGCTGGACATCATCCGCTGCCCGCCCACCATCTCGTAGAGGTCCAGGATTTTCTCGCGTTCGCGGAAGCAGTAGAGGAAGACGCTCATGGCCCCGATGTCCAGGGCGTGCGTCCCCAGCCACACCAGGTGGCTGTTGATGCGGGTGAGCTCCGCCATCAGCACCCGGATCCCCTGGGCGCGCTCCGGCACCTCGATCCCCAGCAGCTTCTCCACCGCCATGGAGTAGGCCAGATTGTTGGACATGGGGGAGAGGTAGTCCATGCGGTCCGTGGTAGGGACCACCTGGATGTACCGTTTGGCCTCGGCGATCTTCTCGATGCCGGTGTGCAGGTACCCGATGTGGGGGACGCACTTGACCACCACCTCCCCGTCCAGCTCCAGCACCAGGCGCAGCACCCCGTGCGTGCTGGGGTGCTGGGGCCCCATGTTGATGGTCATGGTGCGGGATTCGGCGGTCACGTGATCTCCCCCTCCTCCCACCACCGGGGGGAGGCCTCCACGGGAAAGTCCTTGCGCAGGGGGTGGCCCACCCAGTCCTCGGGCATGAGGATGCGCCGCAGGTCCGGGTGGCCGGCGAAGCGGATCCCAAACAGGTCGAACACCTCCCGTTCGAACCAGTCGGCCCCCTGCCATACGGGGGTCACGGTGGGCACCGGTTCCCCGTCGGCGGCCCGCACCTTGAGCCGAAGGCGGGTCCGGCGCGACATCGAGTAGAGGTGGTACACCACCTCGAAGCGCGGCCCCGACTCGCCCAGGCCCAGCCGGTCCACCGCCGTGAGGTCCGAGAGGTAGTCGAAACTCAGGTCGAGATCGTCCCGGAGGAAGCGGCACACGGGTTCGATGGCGGCGCGGTCCACCACCACCGTCACCTCGTTGCGGGCCGTTCCCACCTCCAGGATGGCCTCGGGGAAGCGCTCCCGCAGCTTCCGCACGGCCGGATGCCCCTCAACCTCCACCACGCGTCTCACCGAGCAACGAGCAAGGAGCAATGAGCAACGAGTGGGGCCCCCTTCGACTCATTGCTCGTTCCTCATCGCTCATTGCCCTGCTCAGTCCCATTCGAGGCCGCCCTTCTTCCACACGTACGCCAGCCCCGCCAGGAGCACGGCGACGAAGAGCCCCATCTCCAGCAGGCCGAAGGCCCCCAGCCGACGGAACACCACAGCCCACGGGTAGAGGAACACGATCTCGATGTCGAAGATGATGAAGAGCATCGCCACCAGGTAGAACTTCACGGGGAAGCGGTCCCGGGCCGTCCCCACGGGGGTGATCCCGCACTCGTAGGGGGCCAGCTTCGTCGGGTTCGGGTCCCGGGGGCCCAGCAGGGAGGACAGGAGCAACGAGCCGAGGGCGAACAGCCCGGCGAGGCCGATCAGAAGGAAGATGGGAAGGTAATTGATCAGCACCGGAACCACCGGAGACGCGGCGGCCCCAGGGCCGGAGGCACTGCCCCGGCCCTGGGGGCCGCCGCTGGATACCGTCGGCGGGCCGCCCCACCCGCGGCGCGGCCCCGCGCCGGCGGGTGGTGCGGAAACCGCCCTACGCCCCGAACGGCTTCACGAAGAAGATGATCAGGGCGATCAGCAGGACATAGATCGCCAGCGACTCGATGAGGGCGAGTCCGATGATCATGGCGATCTGGATCCGAGGGGCCGCATTGGGCTGCCGGGAGATGCCGTCCAGCGCAGCCGAGATGGCCCGGCTCTGGCCGATGGCGGCCACCGCCGAGGCCACGGCCATGGCGAACCCGCCCGTCAGGATGCTCACGGTCCCAACGGTCCAGCCGCTCCCCGAGGCCCCCGCCCCCGGCTCCGCCGCCAATGCCACCCCGGCGGCGCCCGCAACGACCAGGAACGTCAGCCATCCCGCCACCCTTTGAACGTTCATGTATTCGCCTCCTTTTCGCACCCCGATGGGTTTGTGGATCCATTCACGCATGGGCCCGGCCCCCCACGGCAGGGCCGTCCTCCCGAGGCTTGGGCGCGCCGGCGTGGCCGTGGTCCTCCTCGTGCCCCCCCTCCAGCGCGCCGGCGATGTACACGCAGGACAGCATGACGAAGACGAAGGTCTGCACCACCGCCACGAACAGGCCCAGCCACATGACAAGACCCAGGTAGATCAGGTAGGGGATGACCAACGCCCAGAGGGAAAGCAAGATGGCCGTGACCGTGTGCTCGCCGAACATGTTCCCGAAAAGCCGGATGGAGAGGGAGAGGGGCCGGGCCACATGGCCGATGAGTTCGATGGGGAACATGATCGGCGCCAGGGCCGGCACGGGCCCGCAGAAGTGCTTCACGTACGGCCACACGCCGTGTTCCATCATGCCGATGACGTTGTAGGAGATGAAGATGGTGAGGGCCAGCGCCAGCGTGGTGTTCCAATTCGACGTGGGCGTGGCGAGGCCCGGGACGATCCCGAGCAGGTTCCCGCACAGGATGAAGAGGGCAATGGTACCCATGAACCAGAGGTACTTCCGCCCCTTGGGCCCGATGACGCTCTCCAGGAAGTTGCCGATCTCCTCCACGGCCACCTCCATGAAGTTCTGCACCCCCCCGGGGATCGGTCGGAGGTGGTACGTGGCCAGCACGGAGAGGACGGCGAGCAAGAGCATCACCAGCCAACTGAGGGCGATGTAGTCCGGGACGAACGGGCCCGGGGCAAACCACGAGACCGGCCAGAAATTCGGGATCCGGAAAAGCAACGGGTGTTCTATGGCCTCCATGACCTCCGCCCCGTCTCTTTGTGGTCACATCACAAGCGACCGGAGATTCTCCCTCACCGGCCGTACCGCCGCACGTCCCGCACCAAATTCAGGAACCCGGCCACGATGCCGAAGAGCGCGAAGAGCATCGTCAGCCAGGGGCTGGTGCCCAGCCAGCGGTCCAGCCAGTACCCGATGCCCAGGCCGATCGCCACGGCGGCCACCATGACGATCCCCAGCGTGCTGAGCTGCCCCAGGGTGCGCCAGAGCGAGGGGCCGCCGTTGCCTCCAGGCTGCTGCGGGGCCTGTTCCGCCATCACCACCTCGGGCGACCCCGCCCGCCCCCACGCAACGGTCCCGCGAGCCGCGCCCCCCTAGGCTCCCCAGGACCACTGCCGCGCCGGCTGCTCAAAATGGCCCAGATGCAAGGCGGCGCGCGATGCCGGGGCACCCATCGAAGATGGGTCGGAGGCATACTCCCGGTGCGCCGCAACGCTACCGCTGCCGTCGAGGCGGCGGAAGGAGAGGCTGGGCCGTTTTCAGCAGCCCGCGCTAGAACTTCACCAGGTCCATTTCCGCAGGCTGCTCAAAATGGCCCAGATGCAAGGCGGCGCGCGATGCGCCGAGTGAGGCGTACTCCGCGTACGCCGCAGCGAGTGCGCGAGCGCGCCAACGCCCCACCCGCTGCCCTCGAGGCAGCGGGAGGAAATGCTGGGCCGTTTTCAGCAGCCTGCGCTAGAACTTCACCAGGTCCGTGATGAACCCATACACCGGCGTGGGGTACACGCCGAACACCAGCGTGCCGGCCGCCGTGGCCAGCAGGGCCAGGGCCAGGGCGCCGGACCAGCTCAGGGCCGGACCCCCGCCCGGCGCCGCCTCCTCGGTCATGTACATGGCCCGGGCCACCTGCATGTAATAGAAGAGCGAGATGGCCGAGTTGATCACCCCGAAGAGGGCCAGCCACACGTAGCCGGCCTCGATGGCGGCCCCGAACACGTAGAACTTGCCCAGGAACCCCGCCGTGGGCGGGATCCCGGCCAGCGAGATCAGGAAGAGCAGCATGGCGCCGGCCGCCACGGGGCTGCGCTGGGCCAGGCCGTTGAAGTCGTCGATCTGGTCCCCCTTCACCTCGTTCCGGCACAGCAGCACGACCAGCCCGAAGGCCCCCAGCTTCATGAGGCAGTAGGCGAAGACGTAGAACAGCACGGCGTGGTAGGCCCGCGGCGTGCCGGCCGCGATCCCGATGAGGACGTAACCCACGTGGGCGATGGAGCTGTAGGCCAGCATCCGCTTGATGTTCCGCTGGGCGATGGCCACCACGTTGCCGATGGTCATGGTGAGAAAGGAAAGGACCCAGAGGAGGATCCAGGAAGAATCCTGCAGCCCCGGGATGGCCACGGCGAAGATGCGGATCAGGATGCCGATGCTGGCCACCTCGGACCCGCCGGCCAGGAACGCCGCCACCGGCGTGGGCGCCCCCTCGTACACGTCCGGGAGGTACATGTGGAAGGGGACGGCCGCCACCTTGAACCCGAAACCGGCCGTGAGCAGCACCATGGCCACCAGGAGCGCCGGGTTGCCCGCCCCCTGCCGGGCCGCCGCGCCGATGTCCCTCAGGTTCGTGGAGCCGGCGCTGCCGTAGAGGAGCACCATCCCGTACAGGATGATGCCGGAGGAGAAGGCGCCCATGAGGAGGTACTTCAGCGCGGCCTCGCTGCTCCGCTGGCTCCCCTTGAAGAAGCCGGTGAGCAGGTAGATGGAAATGGACATGGTCTCGAGGCCGATGAAGATCATCAGCAGGTCCAGCGTGCTCACCATCAACATCATGCCCAGGGTGCCGAAGAGGACGGCGGCGTAGAACTCGCCGAAGTCCGCCCGCTCATCCCCCAGGTATCGGATGGCGATGAGGATGGTGAGGGCCGCCGCCAGCAGGACCACCAGCTTGAAGAAGCTGGCGAACGGGTCCGCCACCAGCAGGCCGCTGAAGGCCGTCCGGGTGCG
>DASPOZ010000048.1:0-2310 GCA_035625755.1 Candidatus Sulfotelmatobacter sp. | reverse complement strand
CCGCCGCCGGCCGCGGGAGCATCGGCTTCGCCATACCCTCACGCGTCGTGCAGGCGGTGGCGCCGGTGCTGGCGGTCAAGGGCAAGATGGCCTGGGGATGGCTGGGCGTTTCCATCAGCGACGTGGAGCTCGACGCCGCGGCCGCCGCCGGGAACAAGCCCCCCGAGGCCGGGGCCCTGGTCCGGGGCGTGCGCCCCGGCGAGCCGGCGGCCAAGGCCGGCGTGAAGCCGGGGGACATCGTGGTGGAGGTGGACGGGCAGGCGGTGAAGGACCCGCGGGACCTGCAGCAGATCGTGGGGAGCCTGCCGCCGGGGAAGGCGGTGCCCGTGGGCGTGCTGCGGGGCGGACGCCGGGAGACGCTCACCGTGCAGATCGGCGAGGCCCCCGACGAAGTCCAGTAAGCATCCGCCCCCGCCAAGGCTTCCGGGGCGGGATCGGGAACCTGGCGGCGCCTCCGGCGTTGGGAAGTGTAAACGGGGTGTTGGACCAGTGACGGGGTCTAGCGATGCCAGCCAAGATTGACCACGGAACGCGGAAGGAGAGCATCCGGCGGCTCATCATCGCCGGCAAGTCCAACCGGGATATCGGGGCCACCCTGGGCCTGGACCTGCGGACCGTCGATCACTACATCCGCCGCTACGGCCTGGCGCGCCTGCGTCGTCGCCTGGGCATCCGGACGGCGCCCGGCCGGCCGGCCCCCGTGCCGACGGGCCGCCGCGAATGCCTGGGCTGCGGCGCGGCCATCCCGGCCAGCGGTGGGCGCTGGCTCTGCGACACCTGCCGCGCCCGCCGGGCCTCAGGCAGCCGCGGCGTGCCGGACCACTGGCTCGAGACTGCCGGCCACAGCTAGAGCAGGCCGCTGAAAAAGGCCCACCTGCTGTGTTGGCGGGCTCGGGCGCTCGCTGCGACGTACCCGGAGTACGTCTCACTCGGCCCTTCGCCCGCCGCCTTGCATCTGGACCTTTTTGAGCGGCCTGCGCCGATCTGCGCTTCCATTCCGCAATCCGTCCTTCGACGGGCTCAGGACGTGCTGAGCAGCTTGTCGAAGCACGCATTCCGCAATGGCGGGCGATGCCCCTCAGCGGAACGGGACGTCTTCGATGCGCTCGGCTTCGCCGAAGATCAGCTTGCCGCGGGTGGCCAGGTCGGCGTAGAGGGCGCGGAGCTGCTCCTCCGTGCTGACCTTGGACTGGTCCATCCGGTCGGAGTGCACGATGCGCTCCAGCGGGAAGCGATAGCGGGTGGTGGGCGCGTTGGGGTGCCGCGCGCCCAGGGGCATGCACATCAGGGTCTCCAGGCAGTCCGGGATGTTCAGGAGCTTCCGCATGCGGCCCTGGTAGGTGGGTTCGCCCACGGCGGTGAGGTAGGCGTTGCCCAGGCCTATGGCCGCCGCCGCCAGTTGCATGTTCTGCACCGCCGCGCCCACCGACATGAGATAGATGTTGAAGGCGGCCCGCTGGTATTCCCGATCCGCCACGGGATCCTCCAGCATGCGGGGGAACATCATCGTGGAGCGCGGATCGCCCACCACCACGAGCAGGCTGCTGAAAAAGGCCCATCTGCGGCGTTGGCGCGCTCGCGCGGCGCTGCGACGTACGGACCGAGTACGCCTCGCACCTCGCATCGCGCGCCGCCTTGCATCTGGGCCTTTTTGAGCAGCCTGGGCAAAAGAGAGTTTTTAGCATCGTGCTAGGACCGCCGGCACGGTCTTCACGAACTGGTAGCCGGGCGTGGGGAACTGCATCTCCATCTCCCGGCGGACCTTGGCCAGGTCCATGTAGATCTGGCCGATGGCCTCGATGGTGGCGCGATCCCGCACCACGATGAAGGACCAGGGCTGCGTGTTGCCGCCGGAGGGCCCCCAGCGGCCGGCCTCCAGGACGTATGTCATCTGCTCGTCTGAGACCCGGCCCTTGGGATCGAACAGGCGGATGCTCCGCCGCCAGCGGACCAGCGTCATGAAGTTCTCGCGATCGATGGCCGGCGCCTGAGACGTCCCCATCTCCGCCGTCATCCTCCCACCTCCAGTTTCCCAGCGCATTGGCGATCTGCTTCCGCAGAGGCTGCTCAAAAGGGCCCAGGGGCAAGGCGGGGCGCGAGGCGCCGAGTGAGGCGTACTCCGGGTACGCCGCAGCGAGCGCGCGAGCGCGCCAACGCCGCAGATGGGCCTTTTTCAGCAGCCTCACCGCTCGGTGTACTGAGGGAAGATGCGGCCCAGCGCCTCTCGTTCGCCGGCCGTGGTGAAGGCGGGTACGAGCAGCTTGGCGTAGACGCGGCTGGCGGCGAACTCCACCTCGGCCGTGGCCAGCA
>DASPOZ010000047.1:0-2888 GCA_035625755.1 Candidatus Sulfotelmatobacter sp. | reverse complement strand
CGTAGACCATCAGGCCTAGACTGGCAGCGCAGAAGAGCAGGCTCGCCGTTCCCTTTGCCGAGATACTCCCGCCAGGCAAGACCCTGGTCGAGGTGCAGAGCAGCCTGACCGTGAAGGGGACCACGACGACGACGGACGGCGTGTTGCCCACGCAGCACGCCGTGCGCGAGACCCTCCAGATCACCCATGGGTTCACCGCCTGGTTCGAGACGGCCGTCTACCTCTTCAGCAGCGTGCAGCCCGCGAGGGGCTACGAGTGGGTGGGCGACCACCTCCGCCCGAAGGTCCGCGTGCCCGAGGGCTGGGGCTGGCCGGTGGGGCTGGCCCTCTCGACCGAGATTGGCTACCGGTAGCGCAGCTTCTCCCCCCCCTTCCGCCCCCAAGCATCGCGAGCGCCCGGCCTCGGGCCCGCCTCGGGTCCATCCGTCGAAGCTGCGGCATTGGCACCGGCGATGGCGTTACGCTGGACTGCCACGCCACCCCCAGCCCCTCGGCGCCCCGCGTGTCAACGGTCGCCCACACTGAGCCACCCAGGGTCGGCCATCGTGAGCCAGTCAAGGAACTCTTACCGGGCCCCTTGCACTGGCGTTAGGGGTTGCGGATGCGCCGCCTCACTTGCGCGGCTTACCGGGCCGGGCGGCCGCGACCTGCTGCCGGGTCTGATGAGCCCGGAAGCTCGGCCCCGTGATCTCCACGAAGTGGGCACCGTGGGTCAACCGGTCCAGTGCTGCCGAGGCGAGGAGGTGGTCGCCGAAGAGGTCGGCCCACTCCGCCCGGTCCCGGTTGCTGGTCAGGAGGATCGACCCCCGCTCGTAGCGCTCATGGATCACGTCGTACAGATCCTCGGGCCCGGGGGCCCGCAGCGGCTTCAGGCCAAAATCATCAAGGACCAGCAGGTCCGGGCGGGTGTAGCGTGCGAGCCGTTGGTCGTGGGTCCCGTCCGCGCGTCCGCCCGCCAGGTGGGTGAGCATCTTGGCGGCGGGCACCCACAGCACCTCGAACCCCCGGCGGCACGCCTCGTGGGCCAGCGCCTGGGCGAGATGGCTCTTGCCTGTCCCGGTCGGACCGTACAGGAGCACGTTCTCGTGCCGCTCGACGAAGGCGCCCGTGGCGAGATCAAAGACCTGCGCCTTGTTGAGCTTGGGCTGGAAGCCGAAGTCGAAGCTCTCCAGGGTCTTGCTCGGGTCGAAGGCCGCGCGGCGGAGGCGGAGCCGCAGCGCGCTTTGGGCGCGCCGCTCCACCTCGTCCTGGAGGAGCAGACTGAGGAACTCGACGAACGAGGTCTGCCCCTCCACCGCCTGGCGGTTGCGCACCTCCAGGGTCTCCAGGAGCCCGGAGAGGCGCAACGTGCGGAGCATCGGCGTGAGCTGATGGGTCAGTTCCATGGGGACCTCCCTTCCTCGGGGTCGGGGAAGAAGTCGGTCCAGGGCCGCGCGTGGCGCGGGGGCGTCGGGGGCGCCGCCACGGGCGTCAGCGCGGGCAGGGGGTGGCGATCCAGGCCGTGGGCCAGGATGGTCTTCACGGTGTGGTAGCGGTACTCCTCGGCCGCGGCGGCCCGGCCGCAGGCCGCTTCGAGCCGGGCGGCCCCGTAGCGCTGGGCCAGGCGCAACACGCCTTGGGCGCTCCGGAGGCGGTCCAGGGGCCGGTCGCCGAGGAGCGCGGTGATGACCTGGACGCAGGCCGGGCCGACGGTGGCGGCCTGCTCCCGACACCAGGCCGGGGTCTGCAGGAGGAACAGGATCTTGTCCGGCGGCAGGTGCTCCGGCAGGGTCTGCCGCTGCCCGGGCCGGCCGCGCCGATGGGTCGCGACCAGGGCGTGGGCATGGAAGACCTGGACCTGGAGCGCCGTGCCCCGCACCCAGAGGCGCTGCCCCACGAGGCGGTACGGCGCGGAGTAGTAGGCCCCGTCGAAGACGACGTGGCAGTCCGGATGGAGCTTCGCCTGCTTCCAGGTGACCGGCTCCCAGGCCGTGGCGGGGAGCGGCTGCAGGGCGGCGCGCTCCACCTGGTCGAAGACGGCCCACGGGACCTGCTTGGTCGTCCCATGGACCCGCTGCCCGGCCACCTCGAGGCACCAGCGGCGGAGGTGGGCGTTGCCCGCGGCGAGGTCCCGGAAGGTCCGGCCCGCCAGGGCGTTGCGCTTCACGTAGTGGACGCCCCCCTGTTCGACCTTGCCCTTGTGCTCGGGCGTGCGCGGGCGGCAGGGGGCGATGAGGAAGCCGTAGTGCTCGGCGCCCTCGCGGTAGGCGCGCTGCACCTCGGGCTCGTAGAGGGCCGCGCGGACGATGGCGGCCTTGAGGTTGTCCAGGACCACGCGCACCGGGACCCCCCCGAAGAACTCGAACGCCGCCCGATGCAGCCGGAGCCACGTCGCCACCTCCTGGTCGAAGACGAGCTCGGCGTACAAATGGCGGCTGTGGGCGAGGACCATCACGAAGACCCAGGCCCGCCGCAGGCGGCCGGTCGCCGGATCCACGAGCTGTCCCGCGCAGCCGAAGTCCACTTGCGCCTCCTCGCCCGGGGCCGTCTCCACCCGCACGGTGGCGGCAGGCGTGGCGGCCGCCAGATGCCGGAGGAAGCGCTTCACCGCGGAGTAGCTGCCCGTGAAGCCGTGCTGCTCGACGAGGAGTTGCCAGATGGCCTGGCCCTCGACGCCCTGCGCGCGCCAGGCCAGCACCTGCGCGCGGAACGGCTCGACGGCGGACTGCTCGTGGGGCGGGCGTGCCCCCGGGGCGGGTTCCAGCAGCGCCGCGAGCATGGCGGCGTCCGGGAGGTCGCCTTCCAGGAGGCCCCGGGCCACGGCCCAGCGCCGGTACTGGGCCACCGTGTTGCGGCTGAGCCCCAGGTCCCGGGCGATGCGCCGGGCCGGCTCGCCCAGGCGCACGCGC
>DASPOZ010000046.1:0-3698 GCA_035625755.1 Candidatus Sulfotelmatobacter sp. | reverse complement strand
GATCTCGCGGGACGAGCGATAGATCCTGGAGGTCGGGTCGGCCACCCAATCGCGGCTGTCCAGGTCCTCCCGGCCCGCCGCATCGCGCGTCCACCCCACGTGGCGGTAGCCGGCCTCGGCCGCCCAGGCGCGGATCTCGCCGTTGTGCTCGCCGTAGGGGGCCCGCCAGAAGGCGGCGAGGGGCCGGCCCGCCACCTCCCGGAAGCTCTCCTCGGCGGCCCGGAGTTGCGCCTGGAGGAACTCCCGGGTGACGTCGGGCAGCGTCGCGTGCCGCCCGTCCCGGGCGTAGCTGGTCAGGTGCGGGTGGGTATTGGTGTGGTTGCCCACCTCGTGGCCCTCGGCCAGCATGCGGCGCACCAGGTCTGGGTGCCGCCGGATGTAGCGCCCGGTGAGGAACATGGTGGCGTGCACCCCGCGGGACCGCAGCGCATCCAGGATGGCCCCCGTGGCGTTGGATTCATCCCCGCCGTCGAACGTGAGGGCCACGTCCTGCGCCTCCATGGCCCCGCGCGAGATGTCCGCCGCGAAGGGCGAGGGGGCGTGCGGGCGGGCGGCCAGTTCGCGCCGGGGGGCGGGCTGGACGGGCGGAGGGGCCGGCGGCTGGGGGGCCTGCTTCGGCTCGGGCGGCGGCAGCGAGATCTCGGGCTCCGGGGCGGGCGGCGGCGGCGCCGATCCCCAGTGCCGCGGCACGAAGGCCGCGGCGGCCACGGCCACGATCATCGCCGCCGCCGGCGCCGCCATGCGCGGCCGAACCCACGCGGGGCGGAGGCACCGGGCGCGGGCGCCGGGCTTCGACCCTTCCAGGTAAGCATCGAACCGCCGCTGGGCCCGCGCCGCCGCCCAGCGCAGCGGCGCGAGGCGGAGACGGCTCAGGGGCCCGTGCACGCTGCGCCGGGACTCCTGCGCCGCCCGGGCCCACGCCGCGGCGGAGGCCTGCTCCATCAGGTGCATCACGGCGCAGGGCTCCCCGCAGTAGGTCCGCCGGCCGGCCCGCCGCACGCAGTGGCCGCACGCCGGGGCGCGGCAACGGGCGCACAGCCGTTCGGCCAGTGTCCGCGGGTGCTTGGCGCAGAACATCGTCAGGCGGGGGCCGGGAGGGCCGCGGCCTCGTCCAGGGCGATCCGGTGGAACACGAGGCCCGTGAGGAGCTTGGGATAGAAATAGGTGGACTTGGGGGGGAGCCGGCGGCCGGTGGCCGCCACGGCCTCCACCTGCTCCACGGGGGTGGGGTTCAGGAACACGGCCAGGCGCGCCGCCCCGGTGGCCACCCGTCCGAAGGCGGCGGCCTCGTCCTGTGTGTAGCTCACCTCCGCGCCCTCGCGGTCGGCCGGGATGCCCAGGACATCCCGAAAGAGGACGGCGTGCAGGAGGCCCGTATCCACCCGGGCCGTGGCCGCATCCGCCTGCGCCGCGGCGGCGGAACGGGCGGCCTCCTTGGGCGTCAGCAGGGTGAACTCCTTGCCGCCGGCGTAGAGGCCGAAGAGCTGCTCCTCCCGCCCCCGCCGGGCCATCTCCTGGAGGCAGGCGCGGATGCCGTCCACTTCGGCCCCGGCCGGCAGGTCGCGCGGCTCCACGGCGAAGAACCGCCGCACGTCCTGCAGCAGGCGGTCCGTGCTCGCATGCGGGATGCTCCGCACGAGGCGATGCGTGGGCAAGATCACCAGGCCCGGGTCCCGCGCGTTCACCAGCATCATGGTGGTGTAGTTATAGGTCTTGCGCGGGCGGAGGTCCGGCCCGTCCGGGTCCAGCGCCAGGCATTCCTCGCGGTAGGCCAGGGCCGTCTCGTAGCGGTGGTGCCCATCGGCGATGACCACGGGCCGCCCCCGCAGGGCCGCGGCCAGGCTGGCGATGGCCTCGCCGTCCGCCAGGACCCAGAGCCGGTGGTGGAATCCCTCATCGTCCACCGCCTCCACCGCCGGGGGGCCGTCCATCGCCTCGCTCTGGATGCCGGCGATGGGGTCGGGCGGCCCTCCGTAGATGGCGAAGATGTGGCTGAGGTTCGCGGGGCAGGCCCGCATGAGGTTGAGCCGGTCCTTCCGGTGGCGGGGAAAGGTGTGCTCGTGGGGGAAGATGCTCCCCTGCCCGTAGGGCTCCAGGCGAACCAGGGCGATCACGCCGCGGCGGGAGAGGCGGTGGCGGCCCAGCGTGAAGTCCTGCTCGTACAAGTAGAGGGCCGGCTCCGGGTCGCGCACCAGGATGCCCTGGCGCTGCCACTGCGCGAAGGTGCGCCCGGCCTGCACGTACCAGGTCTCCTCCGTGCCCTCGGTGGGCCCCTTGCCCAGGTCCAGCCGGATGGCGCTGTAGGGATGCCGGTCGTGATACGCATCCCGGGCCTCGGGAGAGATGACGTCGTAGGGCGGGGTGACCACCAGGGAGAGGTCCCCCACCTTGGCCGGATCGTAGCGCAGGCCGTGAAAGGGCGCGATGTCGGGCACCGAAAAACCTCTCGTGAAATCGTGCGTGGCGCAACGTATATCCCTCCGACGGCCCTTGTCAAGGAAGGCACCAGGCCGCGTCGCGGCGGCCCCAAGGGGCGGGGCCCCGCCGCCGCGATGACGGGATATGTGGGATAGGCGGCCGGCCGATGTGAGGGCACCTTCACACGGGTGGAGCGGGATGCTAGGGTATCGGCGGAGGGCATCCCCGTGACAACGATGGATCGCTCCTTGAGCCGAAGCGCACTCTGCCTTGCCGCCTCGCTCCTGGCCCTGGCGGCGGCCGGGTGCGGGGCCCGGCGCCTGGTGCCCCTGGATGGGGTGGCCGCCGGCGATCCACATCGCCCGCTGGTGCAGAAGGTGGCCGGCGCGCTCACGCTCTCCGTCCAGCCCCAGGCCTGGGCGGGGCGCCCCGAGGGCTTCGAGGGCACCTTCCTGCCGCTCCGAATCATCGTGCGCAACGCCAGCCCCGAGGAGGTGACGCTGCGCGCGCAGGACCAGGTCCTGCACGATGATCGCGGCAACCGCTGGCGGGCCGTGCCGCCGGAGGAGGCGGGCCGGCAGTTCGCCGAACACATCGACACCATCCGCCGCCCCACCGCGAGCGTGGGGGCCACGGGACCGGCGCCCACCACCTGGCGTCTCGGCCTCGGCCTCCGGCGCGAGCGGCCGCCGGACCTCACGGAAGTCCTGCGCCTCGCCTTCCCCGAGGATCCCATCCCGCCGGACGCCTCGCGCGAGGGGTTCTTCTACTTTCCTCTTCCCCCCGACGACTGGCGCCGCCTCCAGCTCACCTTGGCCTGGAGCGGCGGCGGCTTCCCCTTGGGCCACACCACCTTCGAGTTCGCGGCCCGATAAACGCGTTCCGCCGTTCCGCCGGCCCGCCGTTCGCCGGTTCGGCCCTCCCCCTTCACTACGCGACATGCAGCGGTCCGAACGCGCCAGGTGGGGCGAAGGGGGCCGCCGTGTCCTGTCGGGCGAACGGCGGAACGCCCAACCGTTCGCCTTGACAGGTCCGCACACGCTGCGGCATCATGGACCCGCCATGTACGCCGCGTGATCATTCGCCGTCTCCAAGGAGCGCCACATCATGGGATATGGGTATCTCGGCCGGATCCTCGTGGTGGACCTGGCGACGCGGACCGCGAGCGTCCGCTCCGTGCGTGAGGAAGTGTTCCGCCGCTACTGGGGCGGCAGCGGCCTGGGGATCGCCCTGCTCCGCGAGATGGGCGACCCCGGCATTGACCCCTACGACCCCCGCAA
>DASPOZ010000045.1:0-6488 GCA_035625755.1 Candidatus Sulfotelmatobacter sp. | reverse complement strand
CGTGGAGTTGCTGGCGGCGGCGCTGTGGGCCACCTCGAAAACGGCCTGCATCCGCGGGCTCTTGCTCACCAGGTCGTGGAAGCGGTACTGCTGCTTCAGCGCCTTGCGCAGCGCGATGTTCTCCCGGCGCAGCGCCTGCTGGGCCAGGATCCGGCGGACCATGTGGGAAAGCTCCTCCGGCTCGAAGGGCTTCACCAGGTAGTCGTAGGCCCCCAGCTTCATGGCCTGGACGGCGGTGTCCACGCTGGCGTAGGCCGTCATCATGACCGCCGTGGCGTCGGGCTGCAGCTTGCGGGCCTCGGCCAGGACCTGCAGGCCGTCGATGCCGGGCATCTTCAGGTCCACCAGCAGCACCGCCCACTCCTCCTCGCCCAGCCGGCGGATGGCCGAGGCCCCGTCGGGCACCGCCTCCACGGCGCAGCCCTCCTCGGCCAGCCAGTCCGTGAGGGACTCGCGGACGATCTCCTCGTCGTCCACAACCAGGACGCGCGGCTTCTCCGTGGTCATGACCCTTCACCTTTCGCCAGCTCGCGCAGGCGGACCCGGCAATCGGGGCAGAAGGCCCCCCGTTTCCCATCCACATCCAGCACCGAGAGGGATGCCGCCATCACGCAGCCCGGCCGCCGGCAGTGCACCAGGCCGAAGGTATGGCCCAGCTCGTGAAGGCACTCCTTCTCCAGGCGCCCCCGGAAGCGCTCCGGGTCCGGCGGCAGGCCGTAGAAACCGGCCTCGAGGCGCGCCGTGGATACCACCGCGGCCGTCCCCCCCACCTGGGCCTCGCCGAAGACGAAGGTGAGGACCGGGATGAAGAGATCGCCATCGGTGAGGCTCAACACCTTCAGGGCGTCCTCGGGGTGGTGCGCCAGGGTCCAGCGCAGGATGCGCGTGGAGGAGAACTGCCCCCGCGCCGGATCGAAGGCGTCCGCCGGGCCCTGCGCCCGCTCCAGCGTGCGGACGGGGACGCCGAAGGTATGCCCGATCCGGGACCCGAGCCACTCCATCAACCCGGGCTCCAGCTCCTTCGCCCCGATCCACCGCACATAGACGAAGGGCATCCTCGAGCCGCCATGTCAGGGCTGGGGCGGGCCTGCCCGGGGCAGCCAGACCGTCATGGCGGTGCCCTCCCCGGGGCGGCTCCGGACATCGATCCGCCCGCCGTGCCGCTGCACGATCCCGTACGCCACCGAGAGGCCCAACCCCGTCCCCTTCTCCTTGGTGGTGAAGAATGGGTCGAAGATCCGGGCCAGGTTCTCCGGCGGGATGCCCGGCCCCGTATCCGCGATGGCCACCTCCACCCCGTCCCCCGCCGGGCTGACCCGCGATCTCACGGTCATCTCCCCCCCGGGGCCCATGGCCTCGCAGGCGTTCAGGAGGATGTTGACGAAGACCTGGCGGAGCTGACCGGCGTCCGCCGGGACCTCAGGCAGGGGCGCCAGGCGCCGGTCCAGTTCGATGCCCTGGATGCTGAGGCGATTGCCGACCAGCGAGAGGGCCTCCCCCACCACGCCGTTCACATCCACCGGCTCCACCTTCGGTTCCCGCTGCCGGGCGAACTGCAGGAGGTTTCGCACGATGGCGCAGCACCGCTCCGTCTCCCGCTCCACCAGGGCGAGCTGCCGTTGGGCGGCCTGGCGCCCCTCCCCCTCGGGAAGATCGGTGGCGAGCCTGCGTGCCAGGAGCCGCGCGTAGGTGAGCACCCCCGTGAGGGGATTGTTGATCTCATGGGCGATGGAGGCGGCGAGCTGGCCCAGGGAGGCCAGCTTCTCCGACTGGATGAGCTGGGCCTGCGCCGCCTCCAGCTCCCGGGTCCGCTCGGCCACGCGATGTTCCAGCGTATCCACCAGGCCCGCCACCTGGGCCCGGGCGCGGGCCAGCGCCGCCGTCATCTCGTTGAAGGAGGCAGCCAGGGCACCCAACTCGTCACGGCCGTGGACCGGGATGACGCCCTCAAGGTTCCCCGCGGCGACCCGCTCGGTGCCCTCCACCAGGGCGGCCACAGGCCGAGCCACGCTTCCGCGGATGAGGACACCGATCAGGGCCAGGACCAGGACCACCGTGCCCCCCGCCACCCACGCCGCCCGGCGGCTGATGGCCGCGATCTCGCGGTCCGCCCGGGCGAGAGAGATGCTGATGTCGAGCACCCCCAAGACGCGCTTGGCCTCGGGCGAGGAATGGCACCCCGCACCGGCGCACCCCCGTTCGTTGTAGATGGGCGTGATCAGCCCCAGGACGCGGCCGCCGGCCCCGGCGAAGATGCGAGACCGTTTCGGGAGGTCCAGGTGTTCCAGCGGCGCCTGGGCGGCGTGGCAGGCGTAACAGGCCTCCGCCTGCTTGTCCACCACCCTGTGCACCTCGCGCTCCTCGGTGGAGAAGAGGATGAGACCCTCCTTGTTGAAGACGCGGACCCGCTCGATCCCTTCCTGGGCCCCGATGGTCCGCATGATCTGGAAGGCATCCTCCCAGCGGTTCTGCAGCATGGCGTAATGGGTGCTGCGCTTCACCGTGTCGCTGAACTGGCTGGCGTCCCTCACCACCTCGTCCTCGAGTTCCCGGCGCGCGGCGCGCACGTTCAGGAGGGCCACGGCGGCCACGCCCAGAAACACCACGGCCCCCACCGCCGCCATCAGGCGGACGCTCAGGCTTCGCATCCACATGGCCTCGCGCGCCACCGCTCACCCCGCCGCCCGAGAGCCAGCCCCGCTACCGCGCGCCCCCTGCTTCCTGCCTCGGTCCACCATGCCTCCCCGGCGCCTGGGCTGCAGTGCGCCCCACGAGCGGGCCGACCGCAGGAGGACAACCCACGGCCGCGATACTTCCCTGGGCTCTTCGGATCACGTCGGGCCCCGCCATAGGACATCCCCAAAGATCCGGCAACCTTGAATCCCAGTGCCCGTCCCCATCGGCAGGGGAGCAACCCACGTGCCTAGTGCCTGGCCGGCGCCCGAGGGCCGCCGAAGGCTTATTCTTCAGAGGGATAGAGGGCCTCCAAGGAGCGCCAGAACCTGCAGATCCAAGGGAACAGGAGCCCCTATGGGGCATGGCTGCCCCAGGCAATTCAGGCGCCAGGAGCGGCCTCTCCGCTCGCATCGCGGCCTCGCCCGCCGACGCACTCGGGCGGCGGCACGCCCTGCCTCGGGTCTTTGTTCCGGCGGCCTCAGGCGTTCGCCCGATCCCCCCGCGCGGCGCCCTGCCCTATCTTCATGATGGGAGCGGCGGAAACCACCGACGCCCCGCAGGAAGAGGCAGGAAGGAGAGACGACCATGAAACGCTACTATCCAGGCCAGGCGGTCCATCCCGGGTTCTACCTGAACACCCGCACCGCAGAGATCGTCCCCGTCGGGCCCCAGGGGGGCAGCCTGGGCGGCCCCGAGGGGACCTGGTACATGAGGGTTCCGGCCGCCCTGATGCTGCTGCTGGCGCCGGCGCTGGGCGCCCTGTACGTGGTGTTCCTGCCGCTGGCCGGCTTCGCCATGTTGTTCCGATTCGCGGGGGGCAAGGCCACCGCGGGCGCGCGGGCGGCGGCGCACGGCCTCAGCGCCCTCACCATGCCCGGGCTCCGGCTGGGGGCGGCCTTCTTCCACCGGCGGCGCGGGCGCAAGGGCGCGGGGCGGCCGCCCGAGGGCCCGGCGGGCGGTCCGCCGGCCGCCTGATCACGGCCCCTCGAAGGTCGGCCCCGCCGCCTTCGGCTCCACCTGGATGAGGCCGAGGCGCACGGCGTACTTCACCAGCTCGGCCCGATTGTGCAGGCCGAGCTTCTGCATCAGATTGGTGCGGTGGGTGACGACGGTCTTCACGCTGATGTCGAGCGCCCCGGCGATCTCCTTGCTGGTCTGGCCCTCGGCGATCAGCTTCAGGACCTGCCGCTCCCGCTCCGTGAGGGACTCGTAGGCCGCCTCCCCGGGCTCCGGGCGGGACCCCTTCAGGTAGCCCTCGATGACCTCCGCGGTAACGGAGGGATGCAGCACGGCCTGCCCCGCCGCCACCGCGCGGATGGCGGCGATCAGCTCGGGGCCGGCCGCCTTCTTGAGCACGTAGCCGGCCGCGCCCGCCTTGAGGAACCGCGTCACGTATTCCCGGCTCTCGTACTGGGTGAGGACCAGGATGCGCGCCGGCGGATAGACGCGCCGCAGGGCCAGGGTCGCCTCCAGGCCGCCGAGGCCCGGCATGGCGATGTCCATCAGCACCACGTCCGGGCGCGCCGCGGGGACGCGGGCCACCGCCTCCTGCCCGTCGCCGGCCTCGCCCACCACCTCCATGTCCTCGCAACCGGCCAGCAGGGCCCGCAGGCCGTCGCGGAAGAGGGCGTGGTCGTCAACCAGGAAGACGCGGATCCTGTCCACCCGGCGCCTCCTCCCGCCGCGGCACCCGAATGGTGAGCCGCGTCCCGCCGCCGGGGCGGGATGCGATGTCCAGGGTGCCATCCAGCAGGCTCATCCGCTCCCGCATCCCCAGCAGGCCCAGGCCTGCCCCCTCGCCGCGCAAGGCCTCCGCCACATCGAATCCCCGCCCGTCATCCTCCACGCGGATCTCCAGCGCCTCCGGCCTGAACGCCACGGCGATGGCCACCCGGTCGGCCTCGGCGTGCTTGGCCACGTTGGTCAGCGCCTCCTGGACCGTCCGGAACAGGGCCGTCTCCACCGCGGGCGGCAAGCGGCCCTCGTCGCCCCGCACCGTGAGATCCACCTCGAGGCCGTGGGGCTCCAGGAGCGTCTCCGCGTACCACCGGATGGCGGAGACCAGGCCCAGATCGTCCAGCGCCGACGGCCGGAGGGCGTGGATGATGCGGTGGACGCCGTCCAGCGCGTCCACCGCCAGCTTCCGCAGCCCCGCCAGCTTCTCCCGCGCCGCGTCCGGCGTCGGCGCTGCGGCGGCCGCCTCTAACCCCAGGGCCAGGGTCGCCAGGACCTGGCTCGTCTCGTCGTGCAGCTCCCGCGCGATCCGCTTCCGCTCCTCCTCCTGGGCCGTGATGAGCTTCCGGAGCAGCTCGCCCCGGGCCTCTTCCTTCTCGCGCAGCATCCCCGCCGTGGCCTCCAGGGCGGCGGTGCGTTCCTGCACCCGGTGCTCCAGTTCCTCCGTCCACGCCTGGGCGCGGGCCAGCAGGCGACTGAGTTCGGCCCGCATGACCTCCAGGCTGCGCGCCAACTCGCCGATCTCGTCCTGGCCGGCCGGCGGGATCGGCCCCTCCAGGTCGCCCCCGGCCACGCGCCGCGCCGCCTCGGTGAGGCGGCGCACGGGGCCGGCCACGCTGCGCGCCGTGCCCCAGGCCAAAAGCAGCCCGATGGCCAGGAAGATCGTGCCGGCGATCAGGAGCCCGCGCCGCAGGCGGGCGGAGGGGGCCAGGGCCTCGGCCTCGGGTTCGCGGATCGTGATGCCCCAGCGCGGGACCGTGAGGGGCGCCAGGGCCATGACCTCGGCCGCCGGCGGCGCCGTGTGACAGCCGTGGCACGCCGAGACCACGGCCCGCCGTTCGCCGATGCGGTGCGCCAGGAATTGCCCGTGGTCGCTCTCCACGCCGACGCGGCCCGCGCGCGTGGAGGCCAGCACCACGCCGCGCCCGTCCACCAGGTCTGCGTAGGCGCCGGGGCCCAGGTGGACCGGGCGGAGGAGGTCCTCCAGGGCGGCCCCCCGCAGGTCGATCTCGCCCACGAGGGCGCCCATGGGCGCCCCGCCCCAAGAGACGGCCACGGCCGCCACCACCACCGGCGGGGCGCCCCCGGCGCCCCCGCGCAGGTCCGAGAAGGCCGGGCGGCCCTCGGCCAGGATCTCCCGGAGCCACTGGGGGTCCAGGGCCTCTGCCGCCCCGGAGGGCTCGGCGGCCACCACGCGCCCGGCCGCGTCCACCAGGACGATCCGGCGGGAGAAGAAGGTGCGCAGGAGCAGGCCGTGGAGGGCGTCCCGGAGGGCCGCCGCGTCGCCGCTCAGGAGCGCATCCGCCGCCAGCGGGGCCGCCTGCTGGAGGGCGGCCAGGTTCTCCTGGGTCGCCGCATCCACATAGGCCGCCGCCGTCTGCGCCAGCACCAGCCGCTGCTGGAGGGAGCGGCGGGAGGCCTCTTCGATGATCACGCTGCTGATGGCGCCCAGGACGCCGAGGATCGCCGCCGTCCCGAGGGCCACCAGCAGGAGGATCCGGCCCGTGAGCCCGCGCAGCGCCCGCCGGAGCCTCATGGCCCCTCCCGGCGTCCCCGGGCGGGGGTGACCGACCGCGCGATGCGCAGGATCTCCTCCGTCTCCAGGGGGGCGCGCAGGGAGAGGCGGCGTCCCTCCCGCGTCCAGACCACCTGGCGCCAGGTCCGGCCGTCCGCGCCGCGCTCCACGCGCAGGAGCCCGCCGCCGTCCACCGCCACCGGCGACGCCTCGGTGGGGCCGGCGGGGGTGGAGGTTTCGAACGGAACTCGGCCCGCGCCCACCACCTGTGTCAACTCCAGCCCGGCCCCGGGCGCACCCTGCAGCTCCACCACCACGCGGATCGTGAGGGGGGTTGCCTGCA
>DASPOZ010000044.1:0-4644 GCA_035625755.1 Candidatus Sulfotelmatobacter sp. | reverse complement strand
TGAACGGTAACCTGCTGGACGTGGGGGCGATCTTCGTCCGCGAGGCGGCCACGGCGCCGACCTATCGGCTCTGGTCTATCGACGATCGGCACCCGGCCATGCTCCGCGTCGCCTCCGGCGGGACGGCGGTGGCCGTGGAGGTGTGGGCGGTGCCGCCGGAGGGGCTGGCGAGGGTGCTGCTCCAGGAGCCCCCCGGGCTCTGCATCGGGAAGGTGCGGCTGGCGGACGGCGAGGAGGTCCTCGGCGTGCTGGGCGAGCCCATCCTCTGCCAGGGCCAGCGGGAGATCACGTCCTACGGCGGCTGGCGGGCCTACCTGGCGGCCCAGCAGAGGTGAGGACCCGTCCCGGCGGCGGGCGTGGGCGGCGTCAGGCGGATTCCAGCAGGAGGAGTTCCGGGGCTTCGAGGATGCGCTTCAGCTCGTTGGTGAACTCGCCGGCCACGGCGCCGTCGATGAGGCGGTGGTCGAAGGCCAGGGAGACCAGCATCACGTCGCGGATGGCGATCCGGCCGTCCACCACGCGGGGGATCTGGCGGATGCGGTGCACGCCCAGGATGGCCACGTCGGGGTAGTTGATCACGGGGAAGCTGAAGAGGCCGCCGGTGGAGCCCACGTTGGTGATGCTGAAGGTGCTGTCCTGCACGTCCCCCAGGGCCAGGGTTCCGGTGCGCGCCTTCTCGGCCAGGGCGGCGATCTCTCCGGCGATGGCGAAGAGGGTCTTCCGGTCCACCGCCTTCACCACGGGGGCGATGAGCCCGTCGGGCGTGTGCACGGCGATGCCGAAGTTGTAGTAGCGCTTGTAGACGATCTCGCCGGCCTTGTCGTCGATGGAGGCGTTGACGGCCGGGACCTTCTTGAGGGCCATGACGGCCGCCTTGCAGATGAAGGGCAGGTAGGTGAGCTTGATCCCCCGCTCCCGGGCCAGGCCCTTGACCCGTTCCCGCACGCCCACCAGGTTGGTGGCGTCCACCTCGTCCACGTGCAGGGTGTGGACGGCGGTGCGCTTGGAGACCGAGAGCCGCTCCGCCACGGCCCGGCGCACGCCCCGCAGGGGCACGCGTTCGACCGGCCCGGCGCCGGCCGCGGCCGCGGGGGCGGCGGCCCGCGCCGTGGGGCGGGCCGACGGCCGCGGCGCCGCCGGGGCGGCGGGGCCGCCGCGGGAGGCTTGGGCCTCGGCGGCCTTCAGCACGTCCTCGCGGGTGATGCGGCCCTCGGGGCCGGTCCCCTGGACCCGGGTGATGTCCAGGCCCAAATCGTGCGCCATCTTGCGGATGGAGGGGACCGCCTTCACCCGATCGGCCCCATCGCCGCCGGCCCCCCCGGGCTGGGCCGGCGTGCCGGCGGCGGCCGGCGCGGGCGCGGCATGGGCCCCGCCCAGGAGGGCCGCCAGGTCCACCTGCTCGCCCGCCTCGCCCAGCACGCCCAGCGGCTTGCCCACGGGCACCACCTGGCCCTCGCGGGCCACGATCTTCAGCAGCGTGCCCTCGTAGGGCGAGGGCAGTTCCACCGTCACCTTGTCCGTCATCACCTCCGCGAAGGGCTGGTCCCGCTGGATCCGGTCGCCCTCCTTCACCATCCAGCGGACCACCTCGCCCTCCACCACGCTCTCGGCGATCTCGGGCATCTCCAGCAGCCTAGCCATATTGGAGCACCCCCCGCACGGCCTCCATCACCCGGTCCGCGTCCGGCAGGTAGAGACGGTCCAGGCCGTAGGGGACCGGCGTGAAGTAGCCGGTGACGCGGCGCACGGGGGCCAGGAGGGAATCCAGCGCCTCCTCCTGGAGGAAGGCGGCCATCTCCGAGGCGAAGCTGCAGAGCGCCGGGGCCTCCACCAGGGCCACGGCGCGCCCGGTCTTTTTCACCGAGGCCACGATGGCCTCGCGATCGAAGGGCAGGAGCGTGCGCAGATCCAGGACCTCGACGGAGGCGCCCTCGGCGGCCAGCTTCCGCGCCGCCTCCAGCGCCACGTGCACCATGGCGCCGAAGGTGATGAGGGTGGCGTCGGACCCCTCCTGCGCCACGCGCGCCGCGCCCAGGGGCACCGTGTAGTCGTCCGCCGGGACCTCCTCCTTGGCGGCCCGGTAGATCTTCTTGGGCTCCATGAAGATCACCGGGTCCGGGTCGCGGATGGCGCTGAGGAGGAGGCCCTTGGCATCCGCCGGCGTGGCCGGCGCCACCACCTTGAGGCCCGGCGTGTGGACGAAGAACGCCTCGGGGCTCTGGGAGTGGTAGTGCCCGCCCCGGATGCCGCCGCCGTAGGGGGCCCGGATCACCAGGGGCACGCTGAACTGGCCCCCGGAACGGTAGCGGAGCTTGGCGGCCTCGCTCACCACCTGGTCGAACCCGGGCCACAGGAAGTCGATGAATTGGATCTCGGCCACGGGGATGAGGCCGTTGAGGGCCATGCCGATGGCCGATCCCAGGACGCCGGCTTCCGAGAGCGGCGTGTCGATCACCCGCTCGGGCCCGAACTCGGCCTGCAGGCCCTCGGTGGCCAGGAACACGCCGCCGCGGCGGCCCACGTCCTCGCCCAGGATTACCACGCGGTCGTCCTGCTTCATGGCCACGCGCTGGGCGTCCCGGATGGCCTGCACCATCGTCAGCGTCGGCATGTCATGCCCTCCGCCCGAGGCGCTGGAGCATCGCGGCGCGCTCGCGTTCCTGGACCCAGAGGGGGGACGCGTACACGTCGTCGAACAGGGTCTCGGCGGGCGGATCGGGCGTGGCGTCGGCCCGGTCCGCGGCGGCGTCCACCTCGGCCTTCACCCGGTCCGCCAGGGCCCGCTCCCGATCCTCGGTCCAGAGGCCCCGCTTCTCCAGGAACAGCCGGAAGCGCCGGATCGGGTCTCGCCGCTCCCGCCACTCGCGAACCTCCTCCTCCCGGCGGTAGAGCTTGTCGTCGTCCGCCGAGGAGTGGGGAGCGTACCGGTAGGTCACGGCCTCGATGAGGGCGGGGCCGCCGCCGCCCCGGGCCCGCTCCACCGCCTGCCGCATGACCGCGTACACCGCCAGCACATCGTTCCCGTCCACGTAGTAGCCGTCGAAGCCGTAGGCCGCGGCCTTCGCGGCGATGCTGCGCGCGGCCGTCTGCGCCGCCCGGGACACGGAGATGGCGTACTGATTGTTCTGGCAGACGAAGAGGGTGGGGGTCTTGAAGACGCCGGCGAAGTTCAACGCCGCGTGGAAATCGCCCTCGGAGCTGGCCCCCTCGCCGAAGTAGGCCACGGCCACCACCGGTTCCTTGCGCAGCCTGGCCGCGTAGGCGGCGCCCACCGCCTCGGGCAGGTGGTTGCACACCGTACTGGCCGTGGGCACGATGTGGAGGGCGCGGCTCCCGAAGTGCACGGGCATCTGCCGGCCCTTGCACGGGTCCCCCATCTTGGCCAGGATCTGCGCGAAGATCTCCTCCAGCGGCAGGCCCTTGGTGATGAGGCAGCCCAGCTCCCGGTGGGCGGGGAAGATCCAGTCCTGCGGCTGCAAGGGGTAGGCGCTCCCCACCTGCGCGGCCTCCTGCCCGGCGGAGGCGGCATAGAAGGCCGCCTTCCCCTGGCGCACGAGGATCAGGGCCTTCTCGTCCGCGGCGCGGGTGCGGACCATCAGTTCGTAGAGGCGGCGCAGGTCGTCATCGGTGAGGGCGGGAAGTGGTGAGGGATCGGGGGCGTCCAGGATGGTGAGCGGCTCGTCCGTGAAGGGGCGCAGCATAGGGACCTCCTTCAGGGTGCGCGCGTGCTGGTGGGACACCGCGATCGAGAGAGCGTCGCCCGCGTGCCGCCCCGGCGGCAACGCGCGGCCGCTGGAACCTGCCGCCGGCCCTTCCTGGCGCCGGCGACCGGCCTGCCCGCGGGCGGCAGACACTCAAACCAAATGAGTATACCCCGGTCCGACCCCGGGCCACAAGGCGCATCCTGCGCATCGGCCCGAGCGGGCGCGGCGGGGCCGCCGGGCCGCCGTCCCGGCCTCGGGGTCGGGCGCGGGGAGCGCCCCCGGCGTTTGACGGCGCGGGCGGAGGGTTCCTATACTGTGCCGGGATGGCGAGCGGTCTAGACCGTGTGAGGCGGGGGAGGCGCCCGCCACGGCCTCGCCGTCGCTGCCGGAGGGCCGGGGGACCGGGAAAACGCTTGACAGCCCCACCGTTGCCCTTATGATAAGGAAAACTTGCGGCCCGCGGGCCACGATGCTCGAGGCAGGCGCCCCGGGTTGCATCGAGGGAGGGCGGGGGAGCATGAGCGATTCGGAAAAGCTGAACACCTTGCGCAAGACGATGCGGAAGCTGTCGGGACAGCTCCCCAAGACGGATGCATCGTACCAGCGCAAGCTCGGCGAGTACGAGTCGGAGATGGAGGCGCTCCAGAACCAGGTGAAGTCCCTGGAGGAGGAGATCTTTCACCTGCGCCGGCGCCTGGAGCAGACCCCGAAGGAATTCGAGTTCCTCCGCTCCAAGCTCTCCCACTCGAAGGACCAGATCGAGCAGGCCCACGAGCAGAACGAGCGCCTGGTCCAGGCCCTTCACCACGCCAAGGACCAGATCGCCGCCCTGCGCGAGGAGGTGGACAAGCTCTCCGCCCCCCCCGCCAGCTACGGCGTCTTCCAGGCCCTGCACCCCGACGGCACCGCCACCATCCTCACCGGCGGCCGCAAGCTCAAG
>DASPOZ010000043.1:0-5027 GCA_035625755.1 Candidatus Sulfotelmatobacter sp. | reverse complement strand
GGCGGCGAGGAACCGGAGGGCATCAGTGTCCACCACGGCGCGCGCGGCCCCGAGGCCCCGATCGGCGTCGCCCAGGGCCCGCTGCAGGAGCGCCACCACGTCGTCCTCCGAGAGCGGGTTCAGCACGAACACCCGGGCGCGGGAAAGCAGCGGGGCCACCACCTCGAAGGACGGGTTCTCCGTGGTGGCCCCAATGAGAACGATGGTGCCGGCCTCCACGTGGGGAAGGAAGGCGTCCTGCTGCGCCTTGTTGAAGCGGTGGATCTCGTCCACGAACAGGATGGTGCGGCGGGCCGAGGCCTGCCGCAGGCGGGCGGCGCCCGCGATCACCTCACGAATCTCCTTGATCCCGGAGACGACGGCCGAGAAGGGCACGAACTGGGCGCGCGTGGAGTGCGCGACCACCATGGCCAGGCTCGTCTTGCCGCTCCCCGGGGGGCCCCACAGGATCATGGAGGGGATCTCGTCGCGCTCGACGGCCTGACGCAGCACCTTGCCCGGGCCCACCAGGTGCGCCTGGCCCACGAATTCGTCCAGCGTGCGGGGTCTCATCCGATCCGCGAGCGGCGTCCCGCTCGCGTGGCGATCCGCGAGCGGCGTCCCGCCTGCGGGGCGGTTCGCCGCAGGCGCGGGGCGCGCCCCGCGCGCCTCCTCGTCCGGGAGCCGATCGAAAAGGTCCATGGGTGTCGTGCGACCCTTCACGCCCTCACCCTGCCGTCCCGCTCCGCGGCTGACGGAAGCACTCCGCCGCCCTCACCATCGCCGAGGGAAAGGGTGCGAATGAGGGGGCCCTGCTCCCCAGCAGGGTTCACTGCTACGGCGTCGCGGCCTTGGTCCGGATGGCCAGCAGGGGGTCGAACATGGCGGCGGTGGCCACCAGCGTGGCATCGGCGCCCATCGCGCCCGCCGCCCGCAGGTCCTCCGGCGTGGAGAGCCCGCCCACGGCCCAGACCTCGATGTCGAGGCCCAGGGCCGTACGCGCGGCCAGGGCCTCCCGCAGAACGCTCAGGCTCGCGGCGCGCGTCCCGTCCCCGCTTACGCCGGCCAGGCGGCGGTGGGCCCCCGGGAACGCGGGCGTCCCGTCGGGCCGGAGGACGGGGCGCTGGATCCCGTTCATGAGCAGGACGCCGTCCATGTGGCGCGCCACGCGCCGCACCAGGTCCCGCAGCGCCTCCGGGCCGGGGCAGAATCCGAGCTTCACGATGGCCGGGTGGCCCTTGATCCGGCGCCGCACGGTCTCCACGATGTGCTCGGTCAGGTCGTGGTCCTCGTAGATCATGCAGGGGTGCTCGTCCGCCGTGTTGGGACAGGCCAGGTGCACCTCCACCACGTGGGCCCCCGCCCCCGCCGCCAGGGCCGCGCAGTCCGCGAAGTCTTCCGCCAGGGCCATGGGGTCGCGGGACGGCCCCGCGCTCCCCACCGTCCCCACCACCAGGATCTGCCCCGGCCCCAGGGCCTCGCGGGCCCGCCGCACGTCGCGGCGCCACACGTCCGGGTCCATGGAGGGCATCCCGAAGGAGATGGCGATGGTCGGCACCCGCTCCGGCCGTTGCGCAGCCGCCACCACCACCGGCTCCTTCACGTCGGCCCCCTCGAGCTGCCCGGTCGCCTCGGCCACCAGGACGTTGGGCAAGGAAAAACAGGGGCGGTAGCGGGTGCGGACCGTCTTGTAGGTCAGGATGTCGTACCCCAGCCGCGCGTAGGTGCGGACCCACTTCGCGTTCAGCAGTGGTCCGGCCGAAACCCCCAGCCGCGAGCGCACCCGGTACCCCAGCACCCGCCCGCCAGGCCCCTCAGGCACGCGGGGGATCCGGCCGTGCAACCGCGGCCCATGCTCGTAGTTCCACACGTAGGATCGGGACATGGTGTAGGTGCACGTCATAAGGCGATCCTCCCGCTCATATTATGGGGACGCGCAGCCCCCCCGGCAAGTGGACATCGGACATTCGGCCCCGTCCTCCGCTGCCTCAGCGGAACGCGGGGATCACGTGCTTTCCCAGCAGCTCCAGTTCCCGCAGGATGTGGGCGTGGGGCGTGCCGGGGAAAAAGAGGCGGAAGATGAGGTGCGTCACGCCCAGCGCCTCCACGAAGCGGCGGATGATTTGGATGCAGCGGTCCGGGTCGCCGATGATGAACCGATCCTTCCCCAGGGCGTCCAGCTGGTTCACCGGCGTGGCGTCCTCCGCCCCGATGAGGGGATGCTTCCACTTCCCCCCGCCGTACTCGTCCCGGTAGTTCACCAGCAGGTGGCGCTCCGCCAGCTCCAGGGCCTGCTCGTTGGTGTCGGCGATCACCGTGTCTCGCGTGAGGGGCAGCAGAGGCTGCGGCGGGAGCCCCGCCTCGGCGCGGAATTTCTCGTACTGGGCCTTGGCCTCCAGGAGCTTGGGCAGGCCGGCCGTGGGGCCCGGCAGCCACGCATCCGCCAGCGTGGCCGCGCGCCGCAGCGACAGCTCGCCCCATCCCCCGACCCAGATGGGCGGATGCGGCTTCGCGAGCGGCTTGGGTTCGATGCGGGCCTTCTCCACTTGATAGTAGGTCCCCCTGAAGGTTACCTCGTCCTGCGTCCACAAGGCCTTGATCAGCCGGAGCCCCTCGGCGAAGCGGGCGCCCCGTTTCTCCAGGGCGGCGCCGTAGAGGGCGAACTCATCCGGCTTGTAGCCGATGGCCGCGCCCAGCACGGCCCGGCCCCCGGACATCACGTCCAGCATGGCCACGTCTTCGGCCACGCGCACCGGGTGGTAGAAGGGAAACACCATCACGTCCGTCCCCAGCACCATCCGGGAGGTGCGGGTGGCGTAGCCGGCCAGCACCATGAAGGGGGAGGGCCAGTAGTGGTTCTTCACCCCGTGGTGCTCCTCCATCCACACGGAGTCGAACCCCAGTTCTTCGCCGCGCACCACCTCGCGCAGCGACTCCGGGTAGAAGGCGCCGCCCTCCGTGGGGATGAACCCGAACTGCAAGCGTGCCATGGGTCTCCTCTCTCCCGGCGCAGGCCCCCCTAGCTGCATGCGGAACCCCCCGCCCTTCCGCAGGCTGCTCAAAAAGGTCCAGATGCAAGGCGGCGCGCGATGCGCCGACTGAGGCGTACGCCGGGTACGCCGCAGGGAGTGCGCGAGCGCGCCAACGCCCCACCCGCTGCCGCCGGGGCAGCGGGGAGAAATGTTGGGCCTTTTTCAGCAGCCTGTCAGGCGGGCCGCGCGGCCTCGCGCAGCCGCTGCGCCGCCTCGGCGGCCGTGGCAGCGTACAGGTCCGCGCCGATCTCGCGGGCGAAGGGCGACGTGACCAGCGCCCCGCCCACCACCACGCGCAGCCCCTCCCGCAGCCCCACCTGGGCCAGGGCGGCGATGGTCCGCTCCATGTTGGGCATAGTGGTGGTGAGCATCGCCGAGAGGCCCACGAAGGTCGGGCGGTGCCGCGCCACGGCGTCCACGAAACGGGCCGGCGGCACGTCGCTCCCCAGGTCGATCACCTCGAAGCCGGCCCCCTCCAGCATCATGGCCACCAGCCCCTTGCCGATGTCGTGCACGTCGCCCTGGACCGTGCCGATGACGACGCGCCCGACGGGCTCCACGTGCGCGGCCACCAGATACGGCCGGAGCAGCTCCACGGCCGCCTTCATCACGCGGGCCGAAAGGAGCATCTCGGGGATGAAGCATTCATTCGCCTCGAAGCGCCGGCCCACCTCGTCCATGGCGGCGATGAGCCCGTGCTGTAGGAGGGCCGCGGGCGTCACGCCATCGGCCAGGGCCTGGCGCACCAGGGGCAGCACGGTGTCTGCCTTCCCCGCCATCGTGCCCGCCCGGATCGCCGCCAGCCGCTCCACACCGCTCCCCTCAGCAGGCTGCTGAAAAAGGCCCACCTCTCCATTGCGGAATGCGGATTGCGGAATGCGGAATCCGCGCGCCGCCTTGCATCTGGACCTTATCTGATCAGCCTGCGGAACAACGAGTTCTTCTGCATCCCGTGAGGTCCGCCGGGGCCCGTGGGGCGCCCCGTCACCATGAAATATATGCCGCGCGGCCCCCCGCCCCCACGGCCCCAGGGGCGCCGCGCGCGCCGGGGAGGCCTCGGGCACGGCGCGCTACCGCAACGCCGCCACGAACCGGTCCGCGATTTCTCCCAGGGCGCGGTCCTGCTCCGGCGAGAGGTACGACGGCGCCGGGCGGGCCAGCAGGTCCCGCACCCGGGCCGCGGCCCGCTCCTCGAGGGTGGCGCTCCCCTGCCGCTCCCACGCCTCCCGTTTGCAGCGGGTGGGCAGGCGGGTGTGGCGGATCTGCTCCCGGAAGTGGCGCAGGGTGTGGTCCGTGGAAAGGAAGTCGCCCCGGTGGCCCACCTCGCGGATCAGATCCAGGGCCAGGGTCTCCTCCGTCACGGCGATCCCGCGGGCGAAGCGCCGGATGGTGCCGATGATCTCGTCGTCCATCACCAGCATCTCGGCGGATAGGCACAGCGTGGACTCCAGGTTTCCCGCGCCCCACACGATGTTCACCCCGTGGGTGGCGTGGGCCAGGCCGGTGAGGGTCTTTTCCGCGGCCGCCTGCCCGTCCACCACCATGGACTCGGTGGACATCCAGGCGGCGGAGGGCAGCCGGTGAAAGCGGGCCAGCTCGGCCCCGGCCGCCTGCAGGAGCGCGTTCTCGGGGGCGCCGGTGAGGGCCACGGACGTGGACATATCCAGCACGTGGGCGAAGCCCAGGTTGAACACCACCGGGCGGCCGCGCTCCAGGAGCTGGGCGATGACCACGCCGCTGAGGCCGTCCGCGTTGGCCAGCGCGAGGCAGCCGGCCAGCGTGACCGGCGCCGTGCCGCCGCCCATGGGCTCCGAGTTGATCATGAGCGGCAGGCCGTGGCCCGCCGTGTGACGGAACACCCCCAGGCCCGTGGCCGACCAGTGGAGCGGGCTCACGATGCTGTAGCCGAAACTCACCACCGGCCGCTCCCGGAGCGGCGCGCCGCCGGCCAGCACCCGCCCCATCTCCACGATGGCGGCCGCGCCGGCCGGCGTGAAGATGCAGGGCCGCAGATGC
>DASPOZ010000042.1:0-2604 GCA_035625755.1 Candidatus Sulfotelmatobacter sp. | reverse complement strand
GTCCCCACGAACACGCCGACCATGCCCGCGGCCAGGAGGGTCCACAACCGCCGCAGGTGATCCAGCGGGAAGCGCCGGCGGACGATGAGCACCGTATCCATCAGGATGTTGGGCGCCAGCAGGACCACGATGGCCGTGCGGATGTCCGTGAGCAGGGCCACCAGGGGCGTAGCGAAGACGGGAAACGCCATCCCCGTGACCCCCTTCACGAACGCCGCACCCATGGCCGTGAGGCCCACCAGCAGCATGGTCTGGTCCATCGCGCCTCCGTTTCCCCGGCCGAGCCCCACATGATGAGACCCGAAGCCGCCCGCGCCTGTCAAGGCCCTCCCGGCCGATCCTCCGGCCTTGACCGCTTCCCGCCTCTGGTGGTAAGCGTCTTCCCATCGCTCCGGCGTCCTAGCGCGAGCATCGCTTGATCTATCGTTCCCGTGCCCGTTCCCGTTCCCGACAGGTCCGCCAGACTCGGGGCGCAAGCGGTTGGAGCAAGATACCCATCGTGGATCACCCCGGCCATGGGCGCCTCGGCGGCCGAGAGCCGGACCCTGAACCCGTACGACCGCTACTGCGGTGTTACCGAAATACCTTCATACCGCGTTCTCCCTTTAGGATCCCCTCTTCCCCGCTTGGGGGAGAGGGTGGGGGTGAGGGGCCAAGACACGGCCGGGTTCTGTGCGTGGACCCCCTCACCCGTACCCTCCCCCTCCGGGGAGAGGGACGATGAGAGACTGTGAACATATTTTGGAAACGGTACGCTACCTGAAGTTGACCCAGGCCCTCTGATGCCGTCCCGCGCCGTCCCCCGGCCGCCGTCCCGGCGGGCACGACCCGGGGTGCCCGCGCGCCCCGCCCCCGCCCGGCCGCGCCGCGAGGTCGATGCCATCGTGGCCACGCTGAAGCGGACCGTCCGCGCCTGGGCCCCCACGGCCGTGGGCGCCATCGCCCAGGACGGCGGCGACCCGTTCCGCATCCTGATCTCGTGCCTCATCAGCCTGCGCACCACGGACGCCGTCACGGGGCCGGCGGCCGGGCGCCTCTTCCGGCTGGCGCGGACGCCCCAGGCCATGGCCCGCCTGTCCCCCCGCGCCATCGCCGGGGCCATCTACCCGGCGGCCTTCTACCGCACCAAGGGGCGCACGCTGCGCGAGGTGTGCCGCACGCTTTTGCGGGACTTCGGCGGCCGCGTGCCGGATTCCCTGGAGGAGCTGCTGCGCCTCAAGGGCGTGGGCCGGAAGACGGCCAACCTGGTGGTCACCCTGGGCTACCGGCGCCCCGGCATCTGCGTGGATACCCACGTGCACCGCATCGCCAACCGCCTGGGCCTGGCGCGCACGAAAACGCCCGAGGCCACCGAGTTCGCCCTGCGGGCCAGCCTGCCCCGCCGCCACTGGATCCCCCTCAACGACCTGCTGGTGACCTTCGGCCAGAACCTCTGCCGCCCCCTCTCCCCCTTCTGCTCCCGCTGCCCCATCGCGCGCCTCTGCCCCCGCGTCGGCGTCCACCGCCACCGCTGACCCTGGAGTGCGGCACGGGAAGGGATGCCCCCCTACACGCCTCACCCCTCACGCTTCACGCCTCACGATCCACGCCTCCCGTCCGAACGACGACGGACGCGCATTGACAGCCCCGGAAACGGGTGTTAACGTGCCCGCGTTCTGCCGAGCGGAGGAGGGCGCCCTATGAGCGGAAGCGCGATCGTCTTCCTGGTGATCCTGGGGGTGATCGTCGTGGGGATCATCCTGGCCTACAACCGCCTGATCCAGCTCCGGAACCAGACGGCCAACGGCTGGCGCCAGATCGACGTGCAGCTCAAGCGCCGCCACGACCTCATCCCCAACCTGGTGAATACCGTGAAGGGGGTGATGGAGTTCGAGCGCGGCACGCTGGAACGGGTGATCCAGGCCCGCAACGCGGCCATGGGCGCGCGGGGCGCGGCCGACGCCGCCGTCAAGGAGGGCGAGTTGACCCAGGCCCTGGGCCGGTTCTTCGCCCTCGCCGAAAACTACCCGCAGCTCCGCTCCAACGACAACGTGCGGCAGCTCCAGGAAGAACTCACCACCACCGAGAACCAGATCGGCTTCGCGCGCCAGTTCTATAACGACATCGCCACGCAGTACAACATCGCGCAGCAGTCCTTCCCCTCCAACCTGGTCGCCGGCATGTTCGGGGGGTTCGCGCCCGCCGAGCTGTTCGCCGTGACGGCCGAGGCCGAGCGCCAGGCGCCCCAGGTGGATCTCACCCTCCGCTAGCTAACAGCTTGCTGAAGAACCCGCTCTTGCCCAGGCTGCTCAAAAGGGTCCAGGTGCAAGGCGGCACGCACCATTGCGAAATGCGGAATGGGCCGGCCGCTGCGCCGTCACACTGTCGCTGCCGCCGAGGCAGCGGGCAAGAGCCCCCGGGCCTCCTTCGGCAGCCTATCAGAGCAGGCGGGCCAGGAACCTGGGTCCCGCAGGCTGCTCAAAAGGGTCCAGGTGCAAGGCGGCGCGCGAAGCGCCGACTGAGGCGTACGCCGGGTACGCCGCAGGGAGTGCGCGAGCGGGCCAACGCAGCAGATGGGCCCTTTTCAGCAGCCTGCTAGCGGACGCCGGGCCATGGTACCCAACC